>DEAY01000247.1:12922-14553 GCA_002348345.1 Verrucomicrobia bacterium UBA2970 | reverse complement strand
CTGACCACGTGGGTGGCGTAGTGCATGGGAATCATGCGCTCCCAGTAGGAGGGCCATCCGTCCATGTCCTGGGGATGACTGGCGGCAAGGTATTGAAGTTTGCCGAGCTCGCCCTTGTCATAGAGTTCCTTCACATAGAGGAACTCGCGACTGTAGACCACCGTTTCGGCCATCATGTACTTGAGTCCCGTTTCCTCGACCGCCTGGCAGAGTTCCTCACACTCGTCGATGGTCGTCGCCATGGGCACGGTGCACATGACGTGCTTTCCAGCCCGCAACGCTTTCAGAGACTGGGGAGCGTGGTCGGGAATGGGGGAGTTGATGTGAACGGCGTCGATGTCCGGATCCTTGAGGAGCTCGTCGTAGTCGGTGTATCGTTTGGGGATGCCGAAGGCGTCGCCGACCTTGTTCAATTCGGCTTCGTTTCGGCGGCAGATCCCCACCATTTCGATGTTGGGATGCGCCTGGTGAATGGGAATGAACTCGGCTCCGAAGCCCAACCCGACGACGGCAATCTTTACTTTCTTGTCACTCATATCCAGAGATACTGCTCCCGTCCTTGCCTTCGAATGCGGCCGGGAATGGTACGCAAACCGGCCTTTATTGACGCCATGGACAGGACGCGATTAAGGCCTTGGCTCCGAGCTACTGTCAACCGAATTCTTGGTCGCCAGACCCGGGTCGCCAAGCCCGGGAGTAGGGACCTCGTTCAGCCGCACTCCGGGCTGGAACTATTCGGCTGTGGAGCCCATGCTTGGGAAAATGTCGGTCGATTCGTGGATTCAACTCAATCGGTCCATTCGTTGCCAACCAGCAGGGTGGGCGCGTTGCGGGCTCTTTCTGCTGATTCTGGGGGGCTTACCCTTCATGTGGGCGGAGGAAACGGACTTTCAAGGGGTTGTGAAACCGATCTTGGCTCGGAATTGTTTTGAATGCCATGGGCCCGATGCCGAGGCTCGAAAGGCGAGCCTCCGCTTGGACGACCCGGAATCGGCCATGGCTTCGAGAGATGGAGTGCAAGCCATCGTTCCGGGGGATGCGATGGCTTCGGCGGTGTTTCAGCGGATCATCACCCAGGACACGGAGGATCGAATGCCCCCGTCCGGGAGTCACAAGGCCTTATCCCAAGAGGAGATTGATCGGATTCGAACCTGGATCGATTCGGGGGCGGAATATGCCGAACATTGGGCCTTCTTGGCTCCCGAGCGTTCTGAACTCCCTTTGGTGAGTGATCCCTCATGGGTAATCAACGCCATCGACCGGTTTGTCTTGAATCGGATGGAGCGGGAAGGACTCGAACCTTCCGAAGAGGCCAATCGCTACGCGCTCATCCGTCGCTTGTCGTTGGATCTCCTGGGAATGGTTCCCCTGGTCGACGACGTGGATCGATTTGTTCAGGATCAGAAACCGGGAGCCTATGAGCGACTGGTGGATCGCCTGTTGGCCTCGCCACGCTATGGAGAACGGTGGGCCCGTCAATGGTTGGATCTGGCCCGTTATTCCGATACGAACGGTTACGAGAAAGATCGAGAGCGCTCCATTTGGCCGTATCGGGACTGGGTCATCGACGCTCTCAACCAAGACCTCCGGTTCGATCAATTCTCAATCGAGCAGCTTGCCGGTGACATGCT
>DEAY01000247.1:12366-12586 GCA_002348345.1 Verrucomicrobia bacterium UBA2970 | reverse complement strand
AGAGGCGACCGCCTCTCAGAGGATTGCGACCGGGTTCCACCGGAATACGATGCTGAACGAGGAGGGGGGCATCGATCCCTTGGAATACCGGTTCTACGCCATGGTGGACCGTGTGGCGACGACGGGGGCGGTTTGGATGGGATTGACGACCGGCTGTGCTCAATGCCACTCCCACAAGTACGATCCCATTTCCCATGTCGATTACTATTCGTTCATGGCG
>DEAY01000247.1:0-12066 GCA_002348345.1 Verrucomicrobia bacterium UBA2970 | reverse complement strand
TCCCATGTGGATTACTATTCGTTCATGGCGTTGATGAACAATGCCGACGAACCGGATCTCTTGTTGCGCGATCCCGGCACCGAAAAACGTCGTGAGGAGGGGGGGCGAGCGTTGCTTCAAGCCACGCTGGGTCTTCGAGATCGCTATCCCCTTCCGGAGGGGGTTGCGCAGACCCTGGAGGCCCGGCACAAGGCCTACGACGATGCCTATGCCCGCTATCGGGAAGCATTACGGGAACGGTTCGTTGCCTGGAGGCCTCTGAACCCATCGAAGTGGGAAACCAATCTTGGCCGCATGGAAGTCTTGGAAGACCGCTCCGTTTTCGTCACGGGCGATGCTACCAAGCGCGATGTCTACCGGCTCACCTTTTTGCTGGAGGAGCAGGATGAGCCGGTCAGGGCCATTCGTTTGGAGGCGTTGCCGGATGATCGCCTTCCCGCCCGGGGTCCGGGGCGGGCGTTTTATGAGGGTCGGAAGGGGGATTTTTTTCTGAGCGAGCTGACCTTGCGAGTGGGGGGTGAGGCCCGTTCCTTTGCAAGTGGATCGCGGAGTTACGGCAAGATCTCGGTCGGGAGTGGAAATGGCGAGGCCAAGAATGTCTTTGACGGAGAAGGCTCGACCGGTTGGTCCACCTCGGGTCGCGAGGGTGAAGGGCACTACCTTGTTCTGAACCTTGAGAAGCCGATTCAAGGGGCGGCGGCATTTGAGGTCGAGCTCCTCTTCGAAAGGCATTTCGTGGCCAGCCTGGGACGCTTTCGAATCTCGGTGGCGTCCCAGAAGGGCCAAGCCGTCGATCTGAATCCCAGGTGGGAGACTGCTTTTGGTCGCGACCACGACGACTGGACGAGGGAGGAGGATGAGGCGGTTCAGCGTGCCTTCATTCGGTCTGTGTCCGGTCTGGAGGAGGCGCGGAAATCGTTGAACGCGATTCGGGGAGGGATTCCGAAATTCAAGACGACATTGGTGATGAGGGAACGCGCCCCTGATCATCCGCGACGCACCCACCGTCATCATCGGGGGGAATACCTCAGTCCGCGCGAAGGAGTGGAGCCCGGCTTACCCTCGGTTTTCCTGAACGGCGACCGGGGGCCAACCGATCGACTCGAACTGGCCCGATGGCTCGCGAGCCCGGAGAATCCCTTGGTGGGACGGGTGACGGTGAATCGGGCCTGGCGGTCGTTTTTTGGAACGGGCCTGCTTGAAACCAGTGGTGATTTTGGGACCCAATCCAATCAGCCCTCGCATCCTCGACTCTTGGACTGGCTGGCGGTTGAATTCATGGAATCGGGGTGGTCGCTGAAGCGTTTGCACCGATTGATCGTCATGAGCCGAACCTATCGCCAGTCGTCCATGATCGATGTCGAGCGGCTCGAACGAGATCCGCGCAATCGCCTGTTGACAAGAGGTCCTCGGCATCGATTGGAGGGGGAGATGGTCCGGGATAGTATGTTGATGGCGAGTGGTTTGATTTCCAATCCCATGGGCGGCCCCAGTGTCCGGCCGCCGCAGCCTGTCGCCGTCACCGCCCTTGCTTACGGGGGCGCGGGGTGGCGCTCCAATGAAGGGGAGGCAAGATACCGGAGATCCCTCTACACCTTCAGCAAGCGAACCGCTCCCTTTGCCGCCTATGCGGTGTTCGATGGACCCAGCGGCGAGAATTGTACGCCTCGGCGCAATCGGAGCAATACCCCCTTGCAGGCGCTGACCCTGATGAACGACCCGATGTACGTGGAGCTCTCCCAAGTCATGGCCAAAGTGGTGGTTGCCCGGCACGCCGCTGACCGGGATCGGGTGAGTGCGCTCTTCCGGCGGGTGGTGACGCGGCCTCCTGATCCGGAGGAGACCACCTGGTTGATGGATTACCAGCGGTCCCAGCAGGCGCGTCTGGGCACCGGCGAGTTGGACCCCGAGTCGCTGCTGGGAGGGGGCGAAGGGGGTGCTGAACTGGCGTCCTGGATCATGGTCGCTCGCGCCATCATGAATCTTGATGAAGCGATCAACAAGTAGGAGGGAAGCGATGAGTCATTGGAATCCACTGCAACACCGGACCCGGCGTCAGTTCTTTGAGGATTGTGGGGTCGGGGTGGGGAAGATTGCCTTAGCCAGCCTCTTGGCTCGCTCGGCATCGTCGGGCAAGGGACACGCCTCCGCGTTCGTCAATCCGACGGCCCCGATCCGGTCTCATTTTGCGCCGAAAGCAAAGCGGGTCATTTACCTCTTTATGGCGGGGGCCCCCAGCCAACTGGAATTATTTGATTTCAAGCCCAAGCTGGCGGCACTGGAAGGCAAACCCATCCCGCCTTCCGTGGTGAAGGGTCAACGCTACGCGTTTATTCAACCCGACGCCGCGGTGTTGGGTCCGCGATTTCGATTTGCGCGGCATGGCCAGACGGGCGTGGAGCTCTCGGAGATGCTTCCCCACCTCTCCAAGATCGTCGATGAGATCTCCATCGTCCGGTCCCTCCGGACGGATCTTTTCAATCACGCCCCGGCTCAGTTGTTTATCAATACCGGAAGTGGGATTCCCGGGCGGCCGAGCATGGGGTCTTGGTTGAGTTACGGCATCGGGAGCGAGGCCGATGATCTGCCTTCGTTTGTGGTGCTGAAGAGTACCGGGAGTCTCAGCGGCGGGGCGGCTCTGTGGAGTTCAGGATTCCTGCCCGGGACGCATCAGGGAGTACCCTTTCGCAGCCAGGGGGATCCGATTCTCAATGTGTCCAATCCGGAGGGATACGATCGTCAAGCCCAGCGCGAATCGTTGGACATTACCCAGAGACTCAACCGGAAGCGCAGGGGGTTGGTGGGCGATCCTGACATTGCGACCCGAATCAACGCCTATGAGATGGCCTTCCGCATGCAGACGCGCGCCCCCGAGTTAATGGATTTGTCCGGCGAAGACCCGAGGACCTTGGAAGCCTACGGGGCCCGACCCGGTGACCCGAAGGCCAACTTCGCCAATGCCTGCGTCTTGGCGCGTCGCTTGGCGGAACGGGGTGTTCGATTCGTTCAGTTGTATCATGCGGGTTGGGACCACCACAGCGATGTTGAGAATGGCGTGAAGCAGCAGTGTGGGCAAACCGACCGTGCGTGCGCGGCATTGATTCAAGACCTCAAGCAACGTGGGATGCTCGATGAGACGCTCGTCGTGTGGGGCGGAGAATTTGGGCGAACCCCGATGGTGGAGGCAAGTGCAGCCCTGGGCCGGTCAAAGGGGCGGGATCACCACCCCCAGGCGTTCACCATGTGGTTCGCCGGAGGGGGAATCAAGGCGGGATTTCAGATGGGAGAGACTGACGAACTCGGGTTTCACGTGGTTGATCAACCGGTTCATGTTCATGACGTTCAAGCGACGATTCTGCATTGTCTGGGGATGGACCATTCCCGGCTGAGCTTCCGGTTCCGCGGTCTAGATTTTCGTCTCACCGGTGTCGAGGAACACCATCCCATCAAGCCCATTCTCAGCTAGGCGATCAGGGAAAGCGTCTTTCTGCTCCCGTGGGTTTTCCTCCCGCGTGCTGGTGACAACGCTCCCGGAGGGGGGGTGGGAACCGGCCTTCTCCGTGGTGTGTCTGGCGTTGCAATGGAGCGATTCGAACATTCCTGCGCGATGGTTTTTGAGTGTCGACGGCGCTTTGGTTGCGTAGGATCGTGCCATGAGCGATGTCGTTTCTTTCGGGGCCGAAGGGGATGGAGAGTCGGATGATACACAAGCCATTGTGCATGCGATCAGGGAAGGCGACGGCGTTGTCCGTTTCGGCCGTGGCCGCTATCGAATCACCCGGACGATCGAGATTCCTCTTCCCGCAACCCGATGTACTTCCTTGGAGGGAAATCAAGGAACGGCCAAGATTATCATGGCGGGGCCCGGACCGGCCTTTCGAATCGTGGGGGACCACGGAGGAACCGCGGACCCTCTTGGCGTTCAGCCGGGAGTATGGCTGCGGCAACGGATGCCGATGATTTCCGGGTTGGAAATCGAAGGAGCTCACGAGCGAGCCAGTGGGATTGAGCTGGTGGGAGCCTTTCAGCCCGTTTTATCGGGGGTGCTCCTTCGCGATCTGTGGCACGGCGTGATGCTCACTGAGCGAAATCGAAATGTGTTGATCAGCGATTGCCAGATCTACCATAACCGGGGCGCGGGGATCCTCATGGACAAGGTCAACCTCCATCAAATCAACATCACGGGGAATCACATCAGTTACAATCGCCTGGGCGGCATTCGGATTCAACGCTCCGAGATTCGAAACCTGCAGATCACTGGAAACGATATCGAGTATAACAACTACCGCTCCCATCCTGGGGCTGAGCCCGATGAATCGGCGGCCGAAATCCTGATCGATTCCCAGGGCGAGGCTCTGGGCGGTATCCGTCCCTCGGTCCGGGAGCTAACGATTGCGTCGAACACCATTCAGTCGACCTACTCCCCAGGGGGGGCGAACATTCGAATTCTCGGGCCGGACCCCACCGGTCATCTTCCTCCCGGGATGGCGGCGATCAGCGGCAATCTCATCGGGAACCAAGCCATCAACCTGCATCTTGCAGGGTGCCGAGGCATCGCGGTAAGCGGGAATTTCATCTACAGCGGTTTCACCCACAACGTGTTGGTGGAGGACAGCGATGATCTCACCTTCGGAGCCAATTCCATCGGGCACAACTATTGGGTTCCAAACCGTCAGGTTGATGCCAACCTTCGCTTTGTTCGTTCACGGGATTGCGTGCTCAACGGGATGCAGATGCGGGGCGCGCCGCTGGGGGAGACCCATTGGGAGGAGCGCTGGAACGAGGGGGAAGGGCGTGAACACCGGGCCTTGGTGGAGTTGGTGGCCTGTCAGCGTTTCAATTTGTCGGGCTGCCTGATCCGGGACCCGGCACCCTGTGGGATCTATTTGAATGATTGTTCGACCGTCAATGTTTCCGGATGCCAGATCTTCGACTCCCGCGACACCAAGCTCATGAGGCGTCCGATAGAGTGGGAGGGAAGCGGGCAAGGCAGTTTGCTCGCGGGGAACACCTTTGATCGGGGAACGGACGGAGGGGTCCGGATCGGTGGGGAAGTGGACGTGCGAATGTCGACGAATCTTGAAGGATGAAAACAAAGTGAAACGAGACCGAAGGACTGCGTGGTGAACCGTCGTTCTGTGGGGTGCCATTGCCTGAAACCCATGGGGGATGGACTTCCAGAGCCCTTGCCCCCTCGATGACCATTGACCGATTGATGAAGACGTTGCCGGCCATGGTGCTGGTCTGGGCCCTGTTGGGTGGGGCCGGAGGGGTGTCAGCGGCCGACCTGGGCGATCTCCAGACGGTCGGCTCGTGGGATCAAGCGGCCCATGGGATTTGGAGGGCCCAGTTGGGGGATATGACCGGTGAGTTGCGTTACTCGGACCTGGCCGCAGCCCCCCCGAAAATGGATGTTTTGAATCAGCTGCCGGAGGCCCGCTTTCCATTTGATCCCAATACCATTACCTATCGGGTGAGTCCAGACCACCGAGTGTTGGTTCGCATTCCCACAGACCCCAATGAAACCCTCTACGGCTTTGGGCTTCAGCTCGATGGCATCAAGAAATCTCGCAAGGTGATGACCCTCAATGTCGATCACTGGAGCAGAGGGGGTGGCCGAACCCATGCGCCCGTGCCGTTTTATTTGTCGAGCCGGGGTTACGGCATCTTCTTTAACACCGCCCGGTTTCTGAAGATTTACAATCAAGTCGGCAATCGTAAGGATTCCCAAAGGAATCCGCCGGAAGTCGATCGCAATCCGCCCCTGGATGAACCTCAGCCCGGGCCGTGGCTCGCCTTGCCCCCGGGCGATGCGGTGGAAGCGCAAATCAATGGTGAGGGGCTGGAACTGATGGTGTTTGCGGGAAACCACCTGTTGGAGGTCGTTCAACGCTATAATCTCTTTCATGGGGGCGGGGCGCTGCCTCCATTGTGGGGCTTGGGATTCTGGCATCGTGTGCATGCCCAGTTCAATGCGGATCAAGTCCGCGAGGAGTTGGCCGAGTTCAAACGGCGTGATTTTCCGATCGACGTGATTGGGCTGGAGCCCGGTTGGATGACGAAGTCCTACCCTTGCACCTTTGAGTGGCAGCACAAACGCTTTCCCGATCCGGCGGGATTCACCCAGGAATTGTTGGCCCAGGGCATTCGTCTGAATCTTTGGGAGAATCCGTATATTTCGAAGCAGAGTCGACTTTACCAATCCATGTATCCCCTGTCGGGTTCCCATCTCGTTTGGCTTGGGTTGGTGCCGGACTACACGCTGCCCGAGGCGCGACGGTTGCTGACGGAACAACACCACCAGGATCACATCCGAATCGGGATCAGTGGCTACAAGATTGATGAAGTGGATGGCTACGATTTTTGGCTTTGGCCGGATCATGCGACCTTTCCTTCGGGAATCTCCGCCGAGGCGATGCGCCAATCCTACGGGCTGCTCATGCAAAACATGTTGAACACGGACTTGTTCAAGAAACGCAACGTCCGGACCTACGGCTTGGTTCGCGCGGGGAACGGT
The DNA here is from genome assembly GCA_002348345.1 of Verrucomicrobia bacterium UBA2970. GTDB lineage: Bacteria > Verrucomicrobiota > Verrucomicrobiia > Limisphaerales > AAA164-E04 > UBA2970. Next base: position 5,549 of record DEAY01000247.1, on the reverse strand, counting down.
GGCGCTTCAGGGTATCCGTTCGTCATATACAGCGATGCCTATGATCACGGGGAATACCTGACGGGAATTTCGACCTCGAGCCTTTGTGGCATTTTGTGGACGCCGGAAGCAAGATCGGCACGGAGCGATCGAGAGTGGCTGAATCGGATGCAGACCGCTTGTTTCTCGGCCATGGCCCAGCTCAATGCCTGGTCCTCCGGTCGAAAGCCTTGGAGTGATGCATCGGTGACGGATGCGGTGAGGGAGGCGATTCAATGGCGGATGCGACTTTTGCCATACTGGTACACCGCGTTTGCGGATTACCACCATCGAGGGATTCCCCCGCTTCGTGCGATGATCCTGGAAGATGGTTTTGGAGGCGGAAACGACTTGCGGCCAGCGGGAAGGCTTGGGGGGGGGGCGAATCCGGACACCGCGCGGGAACGGATCGAGAAGACCGATCAATACATGATTGGGCCTTCCCTATTGGTGGCACCCTTTTATGAGGAACAGGCAACGCGGCGCGAGGTGGTTTTACCCAAAGGCCGTTGGTATGACTTTTATTCGGGTCATCCAGTGGGTGATGGCGAAACCATCACGGTGACCTCGAAGGCTCTGAAGGACCGGATTCCCCTCTTTGTCAAGGAAGGCGCGGTGATCCCGCTGTTGAGCCGGCCGGTGAATCAGGTGGATCAAGCGGTCGGGCATGCCCTGGAGGTGCGGTGGTATGGAAAGGACTTGGGCCGCTTCGACTTGTATGAGGATGATGCCCAGAGTTATGACTACGAGCGGGGGGAATCAAAGATGAGACGCCTGAGAGTGGTTCGGGTGGAGGGCGGCGGTTATGATTTGGAGGAGTCGGTTGAGGGGGATGAAGCCATCTCCTTGTTCGGGCCAGTGGAGCGATTCCGGGTGATGACGGAATAGATGGCGTTCGCGTGACCGTGACAAGCGCGGACGGGGACAAAGGCTGGGGTGTGAGCCAGTGGTGGGGGGGGCTCCGTCGCCCGGCCCGATGGGGACGGTTTGATCGGTCATTCCGCTCGATGGGATGATCATCGAGGACTCTTGGGCCTCGATCGGCTTCTTCGTTCCAAGCTCCGGGCTCTTGGGGGACCGAACTGACGCCGGGAAGCGCGTCCTGCGGCGGATGCGCGATGGTTTGCCCGGGTGGGAGCGGTTTTTCGCGATCCGATCGGAAGCTCTGGTCTCCTTTTCGGGTTGCGTGTCCAGTTTTCCTGGGAATCGGTTGCGGTGTGTCCAGGGATCGGGTAGTGGTAGCGGGTTGGGACTGGTATGAGCGAATTGTTGGAGAGAAAAGGCAATCGGAGTGGGCTGAAGTCGATCTTGATGGTCGTCGGAGGGGTGAGCCTCGGTTTCCTGTTCTACGCGACCGGTCCTTCCATGACGCCTGAGGACGAAGAACGGCCTCCGAAGACCGTCACCACGATTGCCCCGGCGCCGATGAATCACCGGGTTTCGATCACGGCTTATGGGGCGGTGATTCCTGCGCGGCGGGTGGTGATGCAGGCCCAAGTCAGTGGTGAGATTCGTCAACATCACCCCCAGGTGAGCCCGGGTGGCTTTGTCGCGGCAGGGGAAGAATTGTTCGAGGTAGATTCCCGACTGATGGAGCTCAGTGTTGCCGAATCCCGTGCTGCGGTGGCGCGAGCCAATGCCCTACTGAAGGAAGCGCAACGCAAGCGAGAAGAAGCCCAGCGACTGGCACAGGAGAACGTCATTCCCACGACTGAATTGCTCGCTGTGGAATCTGAAGTTGAGATTCAATCGGCCGAACGCCATCGACTAGAGGCCATGCTGGCTCGCAATGAAGAGCTGTTGAGGCGTCATTCGGTTCGCGCGCCATTTAACGCCGTGGTCTTGGATGAGGCGGTTGAGATCGGACAGAGGGTGGACCCCGGGATGGAGGCGGTGACCCTGGTGGGGGCGGATGAATTCTGGGTGCGCGTCGCCCTGACCACGGAACAACTGAAGTGGGTCCGTGTGCCTCGGAATGGGCAGGAGGGTGCTCGGGCCGAAATCTTTATGGAGATGGGAGACGGCCATGTTGAGCATCGAACGGGACGCGTGGTGCGCTTGCTGAGTGATCTTGAGCGGCTCGGCCGAATGGCTCGAGTGCTTGTGAGTGTCAAGGATCCGATGGGAAGATCGGGACGATCGGTGGGGGCTCCCCTGCTGATCGGAAGTTATGTCCGGGTGGAAATCGATGCCGGCGAACTCTCGAACGTGCTTGCCCTGCCCCGCGAGGGAATGCGGGAGGGCAATCGAATTTGGATTTGTGACCAGGAAGATCGGTTGCAGATTCGCCAGGTCGATGTGAAGTGGCGTCATAACGAAACGGTCTATATTGGGAGTGTCCTTGAGGCGGGTGATCGAATCATCGTGAGTCCGTTGCGTTCGGCGCTCCCTGGAATGGAGCTCGCTCCACAATCCCTTGCCGAAACCACGGCATTGAGTGAATAGCAACGATTGAAAGAGGTTCACTCCAAATCCGTTGGCATCATGAGCTGGTTTGCGCGAAACCATGTCGCGGCGAACTTGCTGATGATCGCCGTTGTCGGGAGCGGCCTGTTGGTGGCCCGACAGATTCGGCAGGAGATTTATCCCACCTATACGCTGGATGTGGTGGACATCGATATGGAGTATCGAGGCGCCAGCCCGGAGGAGGTGGAGCAGTCGATTGTGTTGCCGATCGAGTCCGAACTTCGAGGGATGGAAATCATTCGCGAGGTCGATGCCACGGCCAGCGAGGGCAGGGCCTCCATCATGGCAGAGCTGGTGCCTGGAACCGATCGGAATCGCGGCCTTCAGGAGGTGACTGCCGCCGTGCAGCGCATTGGCTTGTTTCCCGACGATGCCGAACCGCCGGTGACGGCCTTGAATTCCGGTCGTCGACGTGGCGTGCTCTATCTCTCAATCTATGGCGATCTTGATCAACGAGGTCTCCTGGCGTTTGCCCGAACGATCGAAGAAGGGTTGCTCTCAGAGCCCGGGATTTCCTTAGTCGAATTGAGGGGCGTTCGGAGTCCGGAGATCCGGATTGAGGTGCCGCCGGCCCGGTTGCGTGCCCTGGGATTGCGGTTGGAGGATGTTTCACGGGCCATCGACGCTTCGGCCTTGGATATGCCGGCGGGCTCGATCAAGACCCGCGGTGGTGATTTCCTGCTGAAGACCAGCGAGCGTCGGGATTTCGCGAAGGAGTATGGGGAGCTTGCGATTGTGAGTCGCCCCGACGGAACCAAGGTTCGCCTTCAGGACATCGCGACAATTACAGATAGCTTTGAAGAATCTGATTCGGAAAGTTATTTCGATGGTCGGCGTTCGGTTTGGATGGCGGTTTATAGTTCAGAGACCCAGTCGCCCCTCGTCGTTGCCAAGGCGGTCCGCGCTTACATTGAACGAGAAAAGGCGCACCTCCCGCCGAGTGTGGGGGTCGCGGTGACCTACGATCGGTCGCACAGCTATGCCGAGCGGATCGATATGTTGATGAAAAACGGTGCGCTGGGTCTCTTCCTGGTCATCCTTGCGCTCGGGTTGTTTCTCGAACTCCGGGTCGCCTTCTGGACCGCTGTGGGCATTCCGGTTTCGATTCTAGGTTCGCTCTTTCTTCTTCCCGTGATGGATGCCAGCATCAATATGCTCTCGCTCTTCGGGTTTATCGTCACCCTTGGAATCGTGGTGGATGACGCCGTGGTGGTGGGGGAGGATATCTTTCACAAGATGTGCCTGGGTAAGGGGCGCCTCGAAGCGGCGATTGAGGGGGTGAAGGAGATGTCGGTTCCGGTGGTGTTTGCGGTCTCGACCAACATCATCGCCTTTCTCCCTCTCCTGTTTGTTCCCGGCGAGACGGGGCGATTTTTTTACGTCCTGCCGGCGGTTGTCATCGCTGTGTTCACCGTGTCGTTGATTGAGTGCCTCTTGATCTTGCCGGCCCATTTGGCCCATCAAGGCCGCTATGCCGGGCCCCGTTGGTTTCAACGATTTCACGCGTGGCAAACCCAGCTGAGGATTCGGATCGATCAGGCGATTGATCGTTGGTATGGACCAGTGATCCGAAGGGTGATTCGAAATCGCTATCTGACCTGCGGGGTGTTTGTGGGGCTGTTGTTCGTCTCGGTGGGATATTCGTTCAGCGGTCGGGTGAACTTTTCCTTTCGACCGTCGATCGAAACGCCGTTTATCCAGGCCGAGGTTGAAATGCCTTCTGGAACGCCGGTTGCTCGGATACGGGAGGTGTGTTTTCAGGTGGAGGCGGCAGCCCGGGAGGTGATTGCGCAAAGTGGTGAGGCGGATATTCTGGTGGGGGTCACCGTGGGGTTGAAGTATCGTGGCTTCAACGGAGGGGAGGTTTCCGTTCGATTGGTGCCTCAGAGCGAACGAAGAATCACCGCTGAGGAGTTTGCCAATTTGTGGCGGGAGGCGATTCCGGACATTCCCGATATTGAGTCGGTCTTCTTTGACTACCTGATTGGCCCTGGAGGATCCGCTGAAATTGATGTCCAGATTTCTCACCCGGAGGTGGCTGTGCTGCGCAAGGCGGCCGGTGAAGTGGCTGCGGCGATTGGAAAGTATCCAGGGGTGGAGGATGTGAAGAAGGGGTTTGGGCGCGAGATGCCGCAGTTTAGTTTTGAGGTCACTCCCGAAGGCCGAAGCCTAGGGTTGACCGCTCGTGAATTGGGGGCGCAAATCCGACATGCCTTTTACGGAGCCGAAGCGTTGCGACAACCGCGTGAGCGGGAAGAGGTTCGAGTGATGGTGAAGTATCCGGAGGCGCAGCGAAAATCGCTAAGTGGTTTGGAGAACCTACTCATTCGGGTGCCGGAGGGGGGAGAGATTCCCCTCATTCAAGCGGCCAAGGTGATTCCTACTACGGCGCCGGTGCGAATCCAACGCATCAATGGGGCTCGGGTGCACAATATTACGGCGAACGTGGTGCCGGGGATGACCACGGGTAACAAAGTGCTTTCGTCATTTAGCAAAGTAGAGTTGCCCGAAATCATGGCGAGATACCCTGGGCTCAAGTATAGCTTTGAGGGAGAGCAACGGGAGCAGCGAGATTCGATGGCCAATTTGTATTGGGGGCTTGTTCTGTCTCTGTTCGCGATCTACGCCTTGATGGCGTCTTTGTTGCGGAGCTACTTGCAGGCCGTGATTGTTCTGTTGATGATCCCCTGGAGCCTGAGCGGTGCGGTGCTGGGACATGTGCTGATGGGGTTTGATTTAAGTGTCTTCAGCATCTTCGGGATGCTGGCGTTGTGCGGCATGGTAGTCAATGGGGCGTTTGTATTGGCGGTCACGCGGAATCACTATCTCCGGGAAGGGCAGGATCCGGTGGAGGCAATCGTTCTTTCAGCTCAGCGTCGGTTTCGGCCAATCTTACTGACGGCCCTGACCACGTTTTTGGGCCTGGGACCGATGATCTTCGAAACCAGTCTTCAGGCCTTGTTCTTGGTTCCGATGGCGATCTCTCTGGGAATTGGAACGTTGGTTTCTGCAGTGGTGGTGCTTTCACTCATTCCGGCCATGATGGTGATTGCGGAGGAATGGGG
>DEAY01000171.1 GCA_002348345.1 Verrucomicrobia bacterium UBA2970 | reverse complement strand
AACCATCCTGAAAGCAAGGGGATGAAGTCTTGCTTGAAAAGGATGCGTTCGTGCCTTCTCTGGGCCTGATCCTGACGGGATCAGAGCAGCTGGACATACATCGGTAGATCGACCCACCGACTGGGGGAACGCTGGCTGTGTGGATGGTTGTGGGTCCCGGACAGGGATGATCGATGGTGAATGATCCGGATGGGTTCGAATCGGTTCGCTGAGGCTCAAAGGCTCCATCCGGAACGGTATTCTTTGTGGAGATGGGTTTGCCCGTCGGCGAGGTTGGTGATGATGCCACGGGTCGCTTCCCACTCCAGGGGTTTTCCCAGTTTGTAGGCGACCGAACCCAGAAGCACGGTCTGGGACAGATTCCCGGCGTAGTCGAAATTGCAGGTTGTGCTGCCGTTGTTCCGAATGGCTTCCGTCCACTCGCGGTGATGCCCAATGGAGCGTGGGATGGAAGCGGGAGGTCGGTCAAACGAGTTGAGCGCACGGCCGTTTTTCAGGAGAAAGTGATTGGAGTAATTGGACAAAACCATGCCGTCACTCCCCACAAAGAGCTGGCCGCTTCCCCAATCAATGGGATGGCCATCGGCTGTTTTCAGTTGGGTGAGATGGGGAGGTTTGAGACCACCATACCAGGTGACTTTGAGGGGAGGCCTATCCTTCCCTGCGGCGTAATGGTAGTCGACCTTGAGCCAGGATGGTGGTGAGACCGAGCTGAGCTGAGGGCCATTGGCCTGGATTCGGACCGGTTGTTTAAGGTCGAGCGCCCAGTGAACTAAATCAAGATAATGACATCCAAAGTCTCCCAGGCGTCCGGTTCCGTAGTCCCAAAATTTGCGCCAATTAAAGGGGTGGATGCCGTCGCTGTAGGGGCGTTTTGGTGCGGGCCCCAACCACAAGTCCCAATCAAGTGAGGAAGGTGCAGTGGTCGGAGTGGCGAAGTGTCCATCCGAGTAGTTGAGGCTTGTGTTCATCCATACGTGAACTTCTTTGATCGGACCAATGATCTGTGATCGAATCAGCTCCACGACTTCCCGATAGTTTTCGCCAGCGTGAATTTGGGTGCCCATCTGGGTGATCAGGTTTTTCTCTTTAGCCAGCGACATCAATGTTCGGGACTCATGGACCGTATGGGTGAGTGGTTTTTCACAGTAAACGTGTTTTCCCATTCGCAGGGCCATGGCCGCGGCGGGAGCATGCGTGTGGTCCGGCGTGCCCACCACGACCGCGTCGATCCGATTCTCTTCCTTTTCCAGCATGACCCGGAAATCTTGATAGGTTTTCACACCCGAATACGTTTGGTGGGCAAGTGCTAAGAACTGTTGGTCGACATCAGCGAAAGCGACCAGGTGTTCGTGGGCCACTCCGTCGATATCGGCTTTGGCCCGGTTTCCGGTGCCGATGGCAGCGATGCGGAGCTTGCTGTTGGCCGCCTGCATGCGAGCGATGAAGGGAAAGGCGGCCAGGCCTCCAAGGGTTCGTTTGGTGAATTGACGGCGGTTGGTCGTCGGGGTCATCATCCTTCTGTAGATGGCTGAACAAGGCTTGGCAAGCTTCCTTTCGCTGTGGCGGTGGTGAGGGTGGGTGTTGGCCGGCATGAATACTGTGAACGCTACTTTATTTGAGGAAATTGACGGGGCAATCCAGCCCATTTCAACTTTGGTGCTCCGGTGCGAGGGGCAGGGTTATGTGGTGCATTTCGGGAATGCGTTTCGACTGCATCCCGAGTTGATCGAAGAAGGAAGTCGAAGCATCCGGATGCGATGTGCTTGCGGAGGGGATTGGGGGGTGCCCCTCGCGTCGACGAGCGTCGAAAAGCGATGCCTTTGCGGGTTGCGGCACCAGGCAACGGTTCAGCGTGTTGAAGGCTGACTGGATCGAATCAAAGCATCTCCAAGACTTGCTGGGGATGTTCGGCGGGCTTCACCTTGGGCCAGATCGTCTTGATTCGCCCCTCGGGGTCGATGAGAAAGGAGACGCGGTGGGTGCCATCGAAGAGGCGGCCCATGAAGAGCTTCTTTCCCCATGCCCCGTAGGCATTGACGATTTCTTTTCCGGTATCGGCGATGAGCGAGAAAGGGAGATCATGCTTCTTGGCGAATTTTTGATGGGAGGCCACTGAGTCGGGGCTCACCCCAAGGATTACGGCGTTTTTTTTCTGCAGCGCCTGGAACTGATCGCGGAAGGCGCAAGCTTCCTTCGTGCAACCCGGGGTGTTGTCCTTGGGATAGAAGTAGAGAATGACAAACTGTCCGCGAAACGCCTTGAGCTGAACCATGTCACCGTGCTGATCGGTGGCGGAGAAGTCGGGGGCGAGATCTCCTTCTTGAAGCTGAATGGGGGGGGGCGTGGCCATCTTTATCCGTCGAGAGTGTGCGCAAGAGTCGTCAGTTCGTCAATGACGGGGCTGGGGGGCGATCAGCGAGATCTTGATGAATCCGAACCGATCGGACTGGCTGGGTCGGCCTGCTCTCGAAGGAAGCCCTTGCTTCCCTCAGGCAAGGATGGGCTTGACGACGTTGCCGTGCACATCGGTCAGGCGGAAATCTCGACCCGCGTAGCGGTAGGTGAGTTGTTCATGATGAAATCCCATCAGGTGCAGCAAGGTTGCGTGGAGATCATGGATCGAAACCGGGTTTTCAACGGCTCGGAACCCAAATTCATCGGTGGCACCGTAGATCGTTCCTCCTTTGACGCCACCCCCCGCCCGCCACAAGGAGAAGCCCCAGTGGTTGTGGTCTCGTCCCTGAGCGGCTCCCGCCCCATTCTGGTGCATCTCCACCGACGGGGTTCGACCAAATTCTCCGGTGCACAGGATGAGTGTCTCATCAAGCATGCCCCGCTGTTTGAGGTCCGTAATCAGAGCGGCCAATCCCTGATCACACTGGTTGGCGACTTTTCGATGCTCCTCCTTGATATTGGAATGGCTGTCCCACGGTTGAAGATTGCCGTGCCACGTTTGCACGAATCTCACGCCTCGCTCCACCAGACGACGAGCCAGAAGCAATTGGCGGTTCTGCGGGCTCTCTCCATAGAGGCGTCGGATGTGCTCGGGTTCCTGAGTGAGATCGAAAGCATCGGTTGCCTCGGTTTGCATCCGATAAGCGAGTTCAAAGGACTCGATTCTTGATTCGAGGGCAGCCTCCGCGGGGCGGTCCGCCAGATGACGGGCGTTGAGTTCCCGAAGGAAGTCGAAAAAGGATGATTGATCCGTGGCCGAGACTCTAGAATTGCGGACGTTGGCAATGAGGTCTTGGGCGTCAGTCTTTGAGGTGTCAACGTGAGTGCCTTGATAAACCCCGGGTAAAAACGCACTGCGCCAGTTGCCGGCGCCGCCGACGGGCAGTCCGCCAGGGCAGAGGGCGATGAAGCCCGGAAGGTTTTCGTTGTCTGATCCGATGCCCCAGGTCAACCAGGAACCGAGGCTGGGTCGAACCAGTCGTTGATCTCCCGTGTTCATGAGCATCAGAGACATTTCGTGATTGGGGAGTTCCGCATGCATCGAACGGATGACCGCCAGCTCATCGGCGCAGCTCGCAAGCTTGGGGAAAAGATCACTGATGGGAATTCCGCTGACCCCATGTTGCTGAAAGGAAAACGGGGAGGGAAGTGCGACGCCGGTTCGGCGTTCGGTCTGGAGATTTTCGAACGGGAGCATTTGTCCTCCGCGCTTGGTCAACTCAGGTTTGGGGTCGAAGGTGTCCACCTGGGACATGCCACCGTTCAAGAACACATGAATCATCCGTTTTGCCCGGCCCGGAAAATGAGGGGCATTAAGCCCGGTCGCCGAAACACGGTGGGATAAGGTGGAGAGTGCGAGGGAACCGATTCCCAGGCCACTGCGTTTCAGGAAATGTCTTCGGGTTGGCATGAAGGAAGGGGGTCAATCAATGAACACAAATTCATTGGAGGCCAGGAGAGCGTGAGCGAGTCGCTGCCAGGCCGTTTCTTGGCTTTCATGGGGTTGGGCGTCAAGGAATTCATGGGCCCGTTGAGATTCCTCCGGCTCTGGAGGGCGGGAAAAGCAGATCTCATAAAGGCAGCGGATCCGGATAGAGTCATCGCCCGCCATGGTCTCTAGGCGTTGAGCGAGTGCTGCGGCCCGATCTTGGATGAAATCGGAATTGAGGGCGAAGAGCGCTTGCTGGGGGACGGTTGTTTGGGGGCGTTGTGCGGTACAGGACGTCGGGTTGGGGCCATCAAAGGTGCTTGCCAGGGAGGTGATGATGTCCCGGTTGACGAACGCATAAACACTTCGGCGGGGAACAATCGGATCGGAAAGAAGATCAAATGGGCGTCCGCCCATCTTTAAATCGAGCTCCCCGGACGCGGCTAACATCGCATCCCGCATGGACTCCAAGTCCAGTCGTCGTCGGGGCATCCGCCATAGGAATCGATTCTCCGGGTCAATGGTTCTGGCCCGGCTCTCCTCAATGGCGCTTTGTTGGTAGACGCGGGAATGGAGGATCCGTCGGTGGAGGCGCTTGAGCGACCATCCGTCCTCGCGGAACTTGGTGGCGAGGTAGTCGAGCAATTCCGGATGGGT
>DEAY01000043.1:7643-26678 GCA_002348345.1 Verrucomicrobia bacterium UBA2970 | reverse complement strand
AATCCCGTTGCGCTCAAAGAAAGCGGCCGCAGTCTCCATGAAGGCCTCGGTTGGTTCCCCCGATGGGGCGCCGAGGGTGGGAGTATGCCAACCCGTTGTCAACACCACGAGCGGCGCGCCTCGCTGTTGACCCCAATGGGAGAGGCGGAGATAGAGCGCTTGAGCCAGGCGCACCACCGCCTGAGGGTCGGCGACCGGGTTTGACTTCGGACCCAGGTGCCAGCCAGCGGATGGGGATTCCAAGCCTTTCCGGTCGGGTTCCTCGGCAAGAGGCGGCCAATCAATTCCCCAAACGGCAACCCGTCGAGCCAACTGAATGAGGTGGGAATGCTCCAAGAGGAATTGATACCCCGGTAGGCCTCGGGCCACACGGCGTCCAAGGGACGGTCGTCCTTCGAGCCGCCGGAGCGATGGGGCATCCGGATCCCATTCGTAGCGGGGATGCCTCAGGCACCGTCCGATGTCATCGGTGTTGAGGAAGACCAACACGAGGGAAGGCTCAACCCGCTCCCCAAAGGCTTCCACGTAGGCGACCATCTCATCCAGTCCCCAGCCCCCGCAACTGGCATTGGCAAATCGAAGATGATCGATTCCATATCGCGTGTTGGCCTGCTGCTGGAGCTTGCCCACGGTGGAATCTTGCTCCGTCAGAAGCCATCCAACGGCAAAGGAATCACCCAAGACAAGCACACGGTGCTGCGCTCCTCCAAGTGGCTCGCCCCGCAGTCCGGGCATGGCAAATCGGTAGTGAACGTCTCGATCGCCCGCCACATGCCGGGCGCTTCCGTGGGACCGGTTCATAACCAGTCCGGAAGGAGTTTCGACTCTCCAAGAACCGCTGAGTTCCTGAGGGGCCAGCCGTCGAACCAGGATCTCTGAGCAAAGCATCGACGCACTGATGCCCAGCAGAATCAAACCCAATCGTCCCATCCATCGCCTTGCCTTAGCGGTTGGCATCGTTTTGCGGGATTCATCCTGAGGGCCTTTGCGCCTTGGGTGCAACGAATATGGCTTGTCGGTTCCCAATATCCCACCAGAATCCGGCGATGGACTATCTCTGGATTGCACTCGGAAGCGCCCTTGGCGGCATGGCCCGACACGGGGTTGCGGTCGCGGCCGCCGATCGTTTTGGCTCGACCCTTCCCTGGGGAACACTGGTCGTCAATGTGGTAGGGTCCTTCAGCATCGGGTTTCTGGCCAGTCTCGCGGCGGCGGGGCGGGGTCCCTTTGATGCCATCGCTACCCAGCGGTTTCTCATGGTGGGCCTGTTGGGTGGATTCACCACGTTTTCCTCGTTCAGCCTGCAGACCCTTCAGCTCTTCGAACAGGGCCAAAGAGGGAGCGCCATGGGAAATGTTGTGGTCTCGGTAGCCCTCTGCTTGGTGGGTGTCTGGCTGGGCACCCGAATCGGCAGGGTGCTGGCTGGCTGAATCCGGCGGATTGGTCTTCAAGATTCGATGGGAACGATCGCCGTGGAATGGCCTCGATCCGGCCTCAGATTATACTTTAATTTCGAAGTGATCTGACTATCGTTTCGTCGAAATCCACACAAATTCGGAGAAAACGCGGAGACTGAGACTATGAGTGAATCCAACGGCAGTAACAATTTCCCCAAGCTACACAATGCGGCCTGGCCCGGTGTTGTGGGCAAAGGGCCGGATTCTGAACCCGCCATTGATTTGGACACGATGTTGGATCTGACCGCAGCCGCGGAGGTTGACGGGCACAAGTTCGAGGGGACCGACCTGTTTTTGAGTGATCCCCACGTGAGCATTGATTCAACCGACGATGACCTGAAGCAGTTGGCCGATAAGGTCCAGTCTCGGAATCTAGTCGTTGGATCCGTGGTGGCTCCGGTTTGGCCGCCGACCGGCGGGGGTTCGGCAATGGGCGACGAAGCGGAGAGAGGAAAATTCGTCGAACAAGTACGAAAGGCCGCCGGCATCGCCAAGAAACTGAGGGACATGGGCGTTCGGCCCAACGGGGTAATCCGAATTGACTCGGCCGTTGATGTTGGGAGTTGGGCGGCCGACCCCGAAGGCAGCCAGAAGATCGCGGAGACGTTCAAGGAAAGTTGCAAGATCGCGGCGGATCATGGCGAAAAGCTGGCTGCAGAGGGAGAAATCTGCTGGGGCGGAATGCACAGCTGGAAAGAAATGGTCAAGCTGCTAGAGTTGGTCGGTCAGCCCGAGGTGCTGGGCTTTCAGGCCGACATGGCCCACACCCTCCTTTACACCCTGGGTTACAACGCGCCGGAGGATCGAATTCTGCCGGAAGACTTTTCATGGGAAGAGGGGGGAGCCCTCCAAGACGCGCTCAAGACACTCACCCAAGCCCTGAGGCCTTGGACGATCGATTTCCACGTGGCCCAAAACGACGCCACGGTGAAAGGGTCGGGTTCGCACGATAAAACCGGTCGCCATTGCTTGCCCGAGGATCCCAACGGAAAACTTTCCATCGCCAACGATGCGGGGCATTGGCTTCGTGACGCCGATGGCAATCTGACCAAGACGTGCCGGCATATTTGTTGGGACGGTTGCATGTTTCCCAACGATATCATGATGAAGCCGGAGACTTGGAACAGCATTCTCGCCGCGATGGTCGCCGTACGAAATGCCCACGGCTGGAGTGAATAACAACCGGTTGCCAGCCTGATAGCCTGAGGATTTTTAGGATTATGAGCGAAAAGAAAGACTTAAACATCGGATTGGTCGGCTACGGTTTCATGGGGCGGACACACTCCAACGCCTATTGCAAGGTCAGCAACTTTTTCGACTTGGAATACCGCCCCCGTCTCAAGGCCGTTTGCGGTCGGAGCGAAGACAATGCCAAGGCCTTTGCCGCCCAGTGGGGATACGAGTCGGTTGAGACCGATTGGAAGGCGCTGGTGGCAAGAGACGACATTGATGCCATTGACATCTGCACGCCGAACAATACCCACGCCGAGATCGCCATTGCCGCGGCCAAAGCGGGAAAAATGATCCTGTGCGAAAAGCCCCTCTCCATGAATACGGCCGAGGGCGAAGAGATGGTCAAAAAGATCGAGGAGGCAGGGGTGGCCAACACGGTATGGTACAACTACCGTCGAGTGCCAGCGGTGACCTTGGCCAAGCAATTGATCGATGAGGGTCGGTTGGGGAAAATCTTCCACTATCGAGCAAACTTCCTTCAGGACTGGACCATCTCGACCGATCTTCCGCAGGGAGGCGCCGCGCTGTGGCGACTGGATGTCAACGCGGCCGGGTCAGGAGTGACCGGCGATCTCTTGGCCCACTGCATCGACACGGCCATTTGGCTGAATGGAGGCATCACCGATGTCAGTGCGATGACCGAAACCTTTATCAAGGAACGGATGCACAATTTGACGGGCAAGGTCGAAAAGGTGGGCATCGACGACGCCTGCACCTTCATGTGTCATTTTGGCAATGGCTCCCTCGGACTTTTTGAATCGACCCGCTATGCCCGAGGCCACAAAGCACTCTACACGCTAGAGATTAACGGTGAACACGCCTCGATTCGTTGGGATCTCCATGACTTGCATCGTCTTGAGTACTTCGATCATCGTGACGATTCCTTGGTTCGCGGCTGGCGCTCCGTTCATGTCACCGACGGGGACATGCCCTATATGGACAAGTGGTGGGTTCCGGGACTTCAAATCGGATACGAGCATACCTTTGTTCACCAAGTGGCCGATTTCTTGGAGGGCCTGGCCAAAGGCCAACCGACCAGTCCGACCTTCGCAGAGGCATTGGAAACCCAGAAGGTTTGTGATGCGGTCTTGAGCTCCGCAGCCTCCAAGCAATGGGTTAATGTGTAACCCGTCGGATTGAAATCGAATCAAAACAATTGAATAGACTCGAGTCGAAGGACGTCGAGTAAGGGGAAGAAACGATAGATTGAGAATGAAGAAAGATCAAAAAACAGCATTGAGTGGGCTGATCGGATCTATGCTGATTGCCACAGCCGGTTTCGCGGACGATGTCGATGTCAGCAAGCTTCCTGCACCGGCTGAAAAACAGATTGATTTCGTAAAGGAAATCAAACCCTTGTTTGAGAAGTCATGCTTCTCATGTCATGGCTCCAAGCCTCGGGCCAAGAGCAAGTATTTCATGAACAAGCGGGATTCCACCATCAAGGGCGGGAGTAGCAAGGAAGCCGCTTTGGTGGTGGGAAAGAGTGCCGAGAGTCTCCTGGTTCACTATGTGGCGGACTTGGTCGAGGAACTCGAAATGCCGCCCATTGACAAGCGGGACAAATACCCCAAATTCACCACCGAGCAAGTGGCGCTGCTTCGAGCATGGATCGACCAAGGGGCCAAGTGGCCGGACGGCGTTGAGCTCAAGCTTCCCTAGATCTGGTTATAATGGCGTTTTCACGGCCTCTCCCTCGGAGAGGCCTTTTTTTTGCACTCCGTGTCGCTTGAGCATCAGTTCGACCGATTCCAGCGGCAGGCCGACCACGTTGCTCAGTGATCCGAAGACATGACTGACAATCCGCTCGCCGCCCTCCTGAATTGCATAGGCGCCCGCCTTGTCGAGGGGATCGATGTGCGCCAGATAGTCCCGAATCTGGCAGAGAGTGAGGGGCCGGAATCCGACCCGAGTTTCCTCACACCATAGTTCGGTGAGTTTCGACTCAAGTTGAATCAGGCAAACCGCCGTGAAGACTCGATGTTCTTTCCCCTGGAGTTCCAGGAGCATTTCCTCGGCTTCGGGCATGGACCGTGGCTTCCCGAAGACTCGGTCTCCCAATGCGACCACCGTGTCGGAACCCAAGATCCAACTGTCGGCAAACAGAGATGTCACCGCGTCGGCTTTCGCACGAGCGTTTGCCATGACGACCCCTTTCGGCCCCGATCCCGATTCGCTGACCTCCGGGGCATCGCTGGGATGGACGACGAAGGGGATGCCAAGGGCCTCCAGAAGAACCCGGCGGCGAGGCGACTGCGATGCGAGGACCAAACGCCGATTCATGGTTGGAGGATCCGTTGAAACGATTCCTGACGCGCCTGGAATTGAGAGGCTGACAACACCGGTTTGGAGGCCTGGGGGGGCGGAAGCTCGGCCTCCAGCTCGACCCAGGACCGGCAGCCAGCGTAGCGGGAACACATCGGGATCTGCTGAGGGTCGTTCAGCCGATGAACTCGGACCACCAGGGCGAAAATCGCCTTCCTCTGCCCCCATTCGTAACGCTCCCGAATGACCTCTTCCCGCCACACATGCTCAGCGGCGAGGGCCTCCACCTGGGACCACTCCGTCAGCTCTCGATGGTCGACGACCTCCGCCAGCGCCCGAATGGTGACTTGGTCTGGATCGGCGGCACTCATGGCATCGAATCGCTGCTGGGCCGATTCGATCACCGATGCCCGCTGTTCGTGGAACTGGGTCGGAAAGAGCCAAAAGGATTTGGCCTGAACCGAGAACCCCGCCCTCCCCTCCCGAATCCCACCCTTTCTCAAGATGAGGATCTGATCCCCTCGGAGGAGCGTGTCCACGATGATGCTCCACTCTTTAAAAGCCGTCTGCACGGGCATCGTTCTACGGTCATCTGGGGGCTAAGAAAAGTCTGGATCCTGTCGAAATGCTGGCGGCGTAGCGGAGCCGGGGCGGCACGACTTCCGATCATCTCTTCGGGAAAGAGCAGATAAGAAGTTAGAAGATTTATATATTGACAAGGCTCCTGGGGGCATGATGTAACAAGTGTGATGACTTCTAAAGAAGCATTTGTCGCGTTGAATCTTCTCGACCAGATAGGACCGATCAGAGCGCGGCGGCTTCTCGAAGGGTTTGATCGGCCCGAATGTATCCTGGGGGCAAAACGGGAACAGCTTGAACGGGTGCCTGGGATCGGTCCTGAAACGGCTCACTCCATCGTGAGCTGGGAATCACAGATCAACCTGGCTCAGGAGCTGACCGACTGCGAGCGGTTGAATTGTCGAATCATCGCCCAGGACGACCCGGACTACCCTGCCAATCTTCTTCAGATCTATGATCCGCCGCTGGTGCTCTACGTCCGGGGAACGCTTGAATGGCGGGATCAGTCTGGAATCGCGGTGGTGGGGTCCCGACGGTCGACGCCATACGGGAAGGAATCGGCGCGGCGGTTGTCGGTGCAATTGGCCCGTGCAGGGGTCACGGTGGTGAGTGGGGGGGCACGAGGGATTGACTCAAGCGCTCACTTCGGAGCGCTTGACGCTAAGGGTCGAACCCTGTGTGTCCTGGGAAATGGTATGAACCTGGTCTATCCTCCAGAGAACCACAATCTCTTTGAGCAGATCCGGGAATCCGGAGCTCTCCTGACGGAGTTTCCATTGAATCGTCCCCCCGATCGGCGATCCTTTCCGATTAGGAACCGAATCGTTGCCGGAATGACTCTTGGAACGGTGGTGGTCGAAGCAAGCCTGGAGAGCGGTGCTCTCATTACCGCCAACTTGGCCAATGACTACGGTCGTCAGGTCTTTGCCCTGCCGG
Source organism: Verrucomicrobia bacterium UBA2970 (assembly GCA_002348345.1). Lineage (GTDB taxonomy): Bacteria > Verrucomicrobiota > Verrucomicrobiia > Limisphaerales > AAA164-E04 > UBA2970. The sequence goes on along the minus strand of DEAY01000043.1, from coordinate 20,208 downwards.
GATCCATTCAGTCTCCTCAAAGCAAGGGGTGTCATCGCTTGATCAAGGAGGGAGCGAAGCTGTGCGAGACCAGTGAAGACATTCTTTCAGAATTTGAATACCTGTTTCCAGAATCGGAGACGCGAGCCCATTCGCCCAGGATACGCGATCTCAATGATTCTGAATCGAAAGTATTTCGTATGATCCAACGACAGCCGATGCACATTGATGAAATCGTCCGGGAATCGGAACTCTCAATCGCGGGCGTGAGCCTGACCTTACTCCAGCTCGAGATGAAGGGGTTTGTTTTTCAGCAGCCGGGCCACCTCTACCACCCGATGGGGTAAGCGAAGTCAACGGGCAACGCGGACTCAGACCAATGAGCGATCTTATGATGTTGCCGGGTGCCAGATCAGCGGCCTGAGTTCGCAGGAGGGAACATGAAGGCGCTGGTCGGCAAACCGCCTCATCGGGACAGGATGATCGTTCTCATCGAGAAACTGCTTTGCCCAGGGGTATATGAGGAAGAAAGAAGCGCTCTTCAATGCTGACCCGGGCTGTTTGAGCCCGGGTTGGGGTTGGATGAGTAACTTTAGGGCTAAGAGGGCGTCCCGTTGTCCAACCAGCTGGAGGAAATCGAATCCCATCCAAACCTCTTCGACCATCGGTTCCTTCTTTACCTGGGCATCGATCGAGGTCAGGCTGTGGGGCAATCGATGAGGCACTTAACCAAAGAGGAGATCGACAAGCTTTTCCCAACGACTTGTCATTTCAAGGTGATCACGGTGTCGTTATCGGGAATTCAACAAGAACTTGATCAAGCCTTGGTGAACAATGGCATCACCGATCGGAGATTTCAGCCATCGGCTCAATCGAAGGGCGGCAAGTACATGAGTTTCGAGATTGCACTGGAGATCCAGACCCACGAGAAGATGCTTCAGTTGGATCGGGACTTTCGGAGGATTGACGGCGTGAAGATGGTTCTCTAGGGCAAGGATCCCGCCGGGGCCGCCTGGGCATAAAAAAACCGACCCCCCCTACAGAGGGGTCGGTTAGCAGGGTGGTAAAACTTAGTTCGCCTTCGGGGCGTTGTCGGTCACTTTGAAGCCGGTAGAGTTGATCGCCGCGACAATCTGCTCAGACTTCACCTTGGAAGGATCGAAGAGGACGGTGGCCTTCTTGCTCTGGTGACAGGCAGCGCCATTGAGAACCCCATCCAATTTCGTGAGGGCCTTATTCACTTTGGTCGAGCAGCTATTGCAAGCCATGCCCTTGACCGCCAATTGAATCTGTTGGCCCTCAACTTTGACGCCGGCCTTCTTGAATGCGGCGAAGACTTGATCGCTCTTCACCTTGGAAGAATCGTAGGTCACCTTGGTCAAGTGGGATTGCGAGCAGCTTTCGGCCTTCACCCCTTTGAGGCTGGTCAAAACCTTGTCTAGTTCCGCGCAGGTGGCGGCGCAGGCGGCGCTGTCGATCTTCAGCGTTAATTGTTTGGTGTTGCTACATTGTGATGCCTTCTCTTCTCCGGCGACGACGGACATCGAGGCCATCAACGCGACAGCGGTCAGATATTTTACAAACTTGATCATGACTTTTTCCTTATTGGTTCGAGATTTTGTGCCCTAACAGTGACACATATTGCCTCCACTACACCTGATTCTGAAAAATATTTCAAAGGATTTTATACAGATTATCCCGGCCCCTTCCTGACGGAGGAAGAGTGATTCCCAGACGTTCGAAGGGTGGGCGCTCTCCAGACGCGCTCCTTGAGTCCGATCCCAAGGAGAACTCAACCACTCAGATCGACGAATCTCTTTGGGCGGCTTAAAGTTTTGCCAAATCGACCGTGCTTGATTTAATTCGCCGGATGACATCCGACGATGCCCTGGAGCTCTTTCGAAAGACAGGCGCCCTGTTGAGCGGCCATTTTGTCCTTCGAAGTGGAGATCACAGCCGTGAATTCTTTCAGTGTGCGCTGGCCCTCCAAGAAATGCCGATCGTGGAACAATTTGGAAAGGCTCTGGCGGATCGAGTCCGCGCCTGGGGAGCCACCACGGTCGTAGCGCCGGCAATGGGCGGCCTGGTCATAGGCCAAGAGATCGCCAGACAGCTGGGAATTCGTTTCGTTTTTGTCGAGAAAAAGGAGGATCGATTGGTCATGCGCCGCGGCTTTAAGCTGAGCCAGACCGATCGGGTTCTGATCGCCGAGGATGTGGTGACCAAGGGGGGACGGGTTCAAGAAACCATCGAAATTGTCAATGCCAGCCCCGCCCGGTTGGTTGGGATTAGCGTCCTGGTGGATCGTTCGGGTGGCAGCCTCCCATTCAATCATCCCCTGGAGAGCCTCATTCAACTGCGAGTCGAGACCTTCCCGCCGGACCAACTTCCGCCGGATTTGCAAGGTCAGCCTGCGGTCAAGCCGGGGAGTTAGGGTCCCCAGTTTCCGGGCTCACTGCTTCACCACCGGTTGTTTGGCCGCGACCCATCCCTTGTAGCCGTCCGCAAGGTGGTAAATGGTTGTGAATCCCTTTTCCTTAAAAACGGTCATCGACCGACCCGACCGCCCACCGGAGGCGCAGTGGACCAGATAGGCCTGATTTCGGTCGAGCTTGTCGATCTTCTGGGCAAAATCATCGGCAAAATAATCGATATTCTTGGCACGCTTAAGGTGCCCGGCCTCGAATTCCTTCGGCGTTCGGATATCGAGAATCACAAAGTTGGCAAAGCGCCCTAAAATGGACGCTGCTTGAGGGGATTCAATGTCGAAGAATCCCTGGGGTGCCTTTTTTTCGCCCTTTTCCGCTCCGAAAAGGGCGATTGATCCCGACAGCAGGACCAGCCCTAACCCGATTCGAAGGCCAAGCGATGAGAACGCAGTCAACATAGTCTTTGAGCAAAGGGAATTTTCCCAATGCAAGCAAGCCCGGAGGTCCAATGAAATGAAAAGACCCTTTGACAATCCGTGTCCATCGGACGAGCATTGTGGTGAAGGATCGCCAAGGAAGTTCATCCCGAGTATGGTTCGAAACGAATGATCGCGAACATGAAATCCCACCGCCCACCCGTCTCGGCAGTGACCCTTGCTCTGTTCGTCGGCTTCGTTTTAGGGGGGATCAACCTGGGGGCTGGGGAACGCGTGATTTTTTCAAATTCGAACAGCAAAATCAGTGTTCCCAAAGAGGAGCTCAAGAATACTCCGATCAATCCAACGGCTCAGGGATTTAAGAAGGAACATAGCTCGGTCGACGCCGTCTTCGCTCCCTGGCAGAATCCGATGAATTCGGCGTCGAGCTTGAAACGAAAGCAACAGCTGCTCAAGGCATTGGATCGACAGAAAAACTGGATGCTGCAAGACCCTGAGGAATTGCTTGAGTCCACCGATCTTTCAGCGGAAGCCGATCTTGACGAACTCGAGAACCCCTCTTGGCGAGGTCGCCACCAAAGTTCCGGTCGGTCCACCTTTGAGCGGTACTACACCAAACGGGAAGACGTCAAACGACTGGGGAGGGATCAGTACGATCGCACTGACTCGAGGTTTTCCGACGGGGACGGGGAACTCGGCGATGGCACCGCAGAAACGGAGGATGAAGATCGACAGGACGATCCTTTCGCCAAACCGAAAGATTTTGAGACCCAGTTTGAGAGTATCTTTGACCAGCAGCCTGAATTTGAAACGGTGCCAAGCGTTTCGGCTGAATCGATGCAAGAGCGAGTTGGTTTTTCCCAGGTCGAAGGCCAAGTGGACGGTGTGCCATCGACCTTTGGAGCCGCCGGTTCGTCTCCGGTGTCTTCGCAGGGGCAGGCGACCCCTCAAGTTCGGGCTGAATTCGAGTCCTTGCTCAACACCGCCTTTTCCACAACCCAGGCTGAAACGGCACCTGGAGGGTTGAGCGACCTCGCGGCTTCATCGCCCGGGGTCGGGTTCGACTTCAATGCAGCCGGTGCGACCGGAGTGAATGCGGGCGGGCTCCAATCACCCGTCCTGAACAATTTTCGATCAACGCTCAGCGAGGGATTGGGAACAAGATCGGTGATGGGAGAGGTTTCGGGAGGGACCGGAGCGGCCAGGGGAGGTGGCGCGGGACTTTTCAACGCCAATCCGGTTACCCAATCGATCATGAATCGGCCCGCGATCTTTGAGCTCCCGAAACGATCCTTCTAGGCCGTTCGAGCCCTTCATCCCTTCAGGGGCCTCAATCGTCCCACACCATGATCGAGGCCAACGCTCCCGGATCCAGGGTTTGCTTTGGATCAACCCGAAGCCAGCCATCCGCCTGCGAGAGACTCTGCAACGCATGGGAGCCCTGAAGACCGGCCGAGGAAAGCCCCTCATGCTCATCAATCCGCACCCGGAAAAAATGAGGTCGATCTCCCGAATTGCTGACGCTTTCCTTGAGGCGGCACCAACGCACTTTGGCCTCCAATGACCTTGCTCCCTGGAGTTTCAATAATCCAGGCCGAACCATGATCATGAAGGTGGTCACCGCTGAGACGGGATTCCCGGGCAAGCCGAAGAGGGGTTTTTCGTCGAAGCGGGCGAAGACAAACGGTTTGCCGGGTCGGAGGCGGACCCGCCAGAACTCAATCCGGCCCCCGAGCGTCTCGATCGCCGGTCGTACCAGATCGTAGTCACCCACCGATACCCCGCCCGTCGTGACCACGGCGTCGTTTTCGTCAATCGCTTGGCCCAGCGCGCGGGTGGTTGCCTCCATCGTATCTTCAACCAATGGATAGACGGTCGGGATCCCCCCGACCTGCCGGACCAACTCCGCCATGACCACACGATTGCTCTCGAAGATGGCTCCGGGAGCGAGCGCCTGACCGGCCTCTTGGAGTTCGTGACCCGTAGCCAGAATGCCCACCCTTGGCCGACGACTGACGCGAACCTGAGCCCGGCCGGTCGCGGCGATCAGACCCAGATGCCGGGCTCGCAGCCACTCGCCGGATTCCAGGAGTCGTGTTCCCGCTTTCACGTCCTCGCCCCGAAACCGAATGTTCTCCCAGGGCGTCACCGGATCGAGACAGCGCACCAAGTCGCCGTCCGCCTCGGTCTCCTCCTGCATCAGGACGGCGTCGGCTCCCACGGGCAAGAATGACCCGGTAAACACTCGAACACAGGTCCCTGGCAGGACTGTCATCTGGGGAACCTCCCCGGCGGGCACGACGCCAAGCATCTGAAGCGGAATCGGGTTTTCCGGCCGGGCCCCCTTGAGATCGTCCGCCCGGACGGCATATCCATCCATGGACGAATTGTCGGCAACCGGCAAATCCAGCGAAGCCACCAAGGGCTCCGCCAGGATTCGACGGGGAAGATCATGGAGAGGAGCCTCCTCCGAGTTCAGGGGCGCAAGGCTTCCCGTCACGCGATCCAACGCTTCGTCCAGTTCGAGCATTTTCTAGTGGCCCCTTTGTAGCAATTCCGGCCAGCATGAGCCAACCTGATTCCCACTCAATCTAGGTGAATCACCCGATGACAAGAACAGAATCCTATTACGGTTCCGATTCGGCCAAGCGGGCCGGTCGAATCCGGGCGCTCTTCGATCGGATCGCGCCGCGCTATGACCTCATCAATGATCTCCAGAGTTTCGGGCTCCACCGGATCTGGAAGCGAAAGCTGCTCGACCTCGCCTCGCCTCAGTCCAGCGATGTGGCCCTGGATGTCTGTTGCGGGACGGGGGATATCGCGCTGGCGCTCGGCCGGAAGGCCGGGCGGGTTTATGGAGTTGATTTTTCGGCAGGCATGCTGGAATTGGCGAGGCAGCGAGCGAGTAATCCGACCACCAGGTTCATCGAAGGCGACGCGTTGAAGTTGCCCTTTGAGGACCAGTCCTTCGACCTGGTGACCATCGCTTATGGTCTTCGGAACCTGGTGGGTTTTGAAGATGGGATCGATGAACTGTGCCGAGTCTTGAAGCCGGGCGGCCGACTCTATGTCCTGGACTTCGGGAAGCCTGAGCACAAGAGGTGGCGTTCCCTCTACTTCACCTACCTGGAATGGGTCGTGCCCCTGTTTGGAAAAGTGTTTTGCGGCGACTCGGCTGCCTACCGCTACATTCTGGAGAGCCTCCGTCATTACCCGGCCCAGCAGGGCGTCGGCCAGGCGTTTCAAAGCCGCGGCCTGGAGTCGGTGAGCCTCCACTCCTTCCTCGGGGGCGTGATGGCCATCAACGGGGCGAGAAAACCAAAAGAATCCTCTTGAATCGCTATCGTGCCTGGCGAACCCGAATGGTGTATCGCTTGGCTTTGTCGTTCATGGAGACAAACCGGATGCTCTTCTGTTCGGCCTCCGTGAGAATGAGGGTTTGCCAGGGGGTTTCATCACTGGTGCTGAAGCCCGCCTCGTTCTTGAAGACGCACCCGATCTGAACATGGAGTCGCCGATTCACCCGATTGCGAACATTGGCCACCACCTCCAGACGACCGTCATCGCCCACGGTTTCCTGCAGGCCGGAAACCGTGACCGACCGTTGCATGGAGCGATCCATCAGGACGAAGGAACTCTCGTTCTCAAAGTCATATCGGGTCGTGTTGATGGGTTTGAATGCCCCTTCCGTTCGGCATCCTGAGCCGCCAAGCAAGGTGAGGAGGATTAAGGCAGAGGCCAACGACGTTTTCATAATCTAGAGGGGTTGTTTTGGAATTGAGACACAAAGACGACGGTGTCGCGGGGCGGTTGATTCACCTGAATGGTCATTGACTGGGTCATCTCTGGCAAGACTTCACGTTGATCATTGAGGAACTCCACCGAAACCTGTTGCTCCCCGGGAGGCAGATGGATTGCCCCGAAACCCAGAAACTTGGGCAGATTATCCCAGGTCCGGATATCGGCCCTGGGCGTGGTGGCGGCGGAAACGATCTTACTCACCAAACCAAACGCAGCGAGACCGAGGCCGGCGTCTTGAGTGCGACGATTCTGAGCCAGAATCAAACCACTGACCACGGCGACGTCTCCCACGACATTCGCCCCGCGTTTGAAGACGGCTTTGTTATGCAAGACATGATCCATGAGGCGGCCTCCACGAGTGCTGGATTGGAAGGCGAGATCATCCATCGCGCCCAGGTGAATGGCTTGTTGCTTCGTTCGCAGGATCATCTCGATTGCTGTGGAACCCCCATCCCGAAACTTCAACTTTTCCTTGAACTCGCCGACGGCATATTTCTCCGGTGCCTGCCCGTATTCGGTGAAAAAGAGGACATTCCCGATCGATTCGTAGGGTGGGGGAATGACCAGGCGAGCGGAATCGGTCGCCCGCAAGAAGGCATCCTCTCCCCTGCCATTCAAACGAAATGACGCCAACCCGTCCAAGTAATCCAGAAGAACATAGTCGTTGGCAAATGCCTTGGTTTCACTGTCACTATCCTCAAGTTGAGCGCTCCGGAAGCATGCGCGAGCATTATCGAGTTCACCCTCTTCCCAATACAGCAGGCCCCGGTAGTAGAACGCCATCGCCCGTTCGTAGGGTTCGCCGATGAAGGGTTTCACCGATTCTCGAGAAAAGAGGCTTCTAGATCGCCGGGCACCAGCGTTCTTTCCGAAACGACCTTGGAGAACGGCCAGCGTCTCATCGAACAAGGTGGCTGCCTGGGTTGACTCTCCTCGTCGAAGGTATTCCAAAGCCGTGCGGTATTGCCACAGCACCCGGTCTTCACGGGGGCCATTGGTGATCGCGAGCCAGCCGTCCAGAATCGGATCCCCCGTCCGGGGAAGGGCGGCCCGTTGCGGGGAACTGGCACACCCCAGGAGGAACATGGCCCCCACCCCGAGGATCAAGCCTATCCGCGCCGTGGTCATTTAACGATAGGCGGCGTCCTCGAGCCCTTGCTTTTTGATCTCGGCCGCATCTTCCCAGAGAATCTCGGTGGTCCGAGCGTCGATGAGTTGGAAGTTGTAGAGGACGTAGTCGCTCACGCCAGCCTCCGTTCGTGTGGTGAGGCCCTGTAATTTGCCGGTCAGAAAAAAATCGGCCCCTTTGAATTCCTGGCGATGAGGATCCGAGGAACTGGTGAAGGCGCCGTTTCGCTTTTGCTGGCGCTCGGTCTCGAGGGTGGCCAGGCGTTCCCGGGCGAGGAACCGGACCTGCCCACGAGCTTGGCGGTTGAGTTGGGTGCGAATTCGCGTTAGGAAAATATCCTGATTGATCGGAAATCGAGTTTCGTTGACCACGGGATCGAGGGCGACCCGGGGCACTTGTCCAAAGGCCTTAATCTCGGGAGTACTAAGGATGCTTCGGGCCATCTGATCGGTCACCGCCACCAAGTCCTGGGACTCGATTCCGGTGCCCGTCACAAACCCTCGCTCATCGGCATTCATTTCCGTGACGGGCACCCCCGAAGGATTCCGGATCCCCGGCGACGCACAGCCTAGCAGTAGTGCCAAGCCAAAAATAGATAACTGGTTTTTCATCAGCAACTTGTAACCACTTGAGGTTCGAGATGCCCCCCCGGCTCGGGGAGGCCGTCACTTCAATGGCGTTCTCTTATCAAGACGAAGCGGAACCGACAATATTCAAAGCGGGGAAACAACAGGGAATGTCGACCGAACACCCCCCGGCCTCAAGAGGGTTTGGATCATGGAAATCACCTTCCAAGGTGGTTTCGGATCAACATGTTATTTATCGTTTTAGGCGTTGAGCGCGATTGAGGTAATGACCACGGATTACTTCAACTATGGATCTTTACAAAGTATAAATAAGCATCTAATTTTAAAGGGTAATGAGATCCGATTCGTTGAAACAATACGTCAGTCTTCGCCAAGCTTTGATCAAGGAAAAGGCGGAGCTTGAAGAGCGCCTCGCCCAAATTAACGAGGTGCTTCACAGTGACGGGCCTCCATTGCCGGGTATAGGAATCAGCCGGGGGAATCGCGCGGTAAAGCGGATTCGAAACAAGATCTCGCTTCGGGAGGCGGTCCGGCAGGTCACCTCTAAGAAAGCCCTGACCAAGCAGGAAATCTTGGATGCTATTGATAAGTTAGGATATAAGTTCTCCTCGGATAATCCGGTTAACTCGTTGAATGCCGTCCTCTACGCTAACAAACAGTTCAAGAACTCGAATGGTCGTTTTAGTCCTGCTTGAGGATTGAAGCGGCTCCCATCACCCTCCGGCCGGCCGGGAGGGTGCCAAAGCTCTTATGCGCCCTTGTCAAACAAGGGCGCTTCTTCTTAATTGGAGCAAGATGCTGGCGAAACGTGTCATTCCCTGCCTTGACGTTCATGACGGACAGGTGACTCGGGGAGTTCAATTTGGAAAAGCTGAAGCGGGTGAGCTTCGCAATGTGGGTGATCCGGTGGCCCTTGCCGTTCGTTATAATGAGCAAGGCGCGGACGAGATGGTCTTCTTCGATATCACGGCCAGTGCCCACGGGCGGCAGACGATGATCGAGGTGATTGAACGATCGGCCGATCAATGTTTCATGCCCCTGACCGTAGGGGGGGGCATTCGAACGGTTGAAGACATGGGCCTCATGCTAAAAGCGGGTGCCGACAAGGTCAGTGTCAATTCCGCCGCCCTCTCTAATCCCGAGCTGATTACGGTGGGCGCCGAGAAGTTTGGCAGTCAATGCATCGTGACCTCGATCGACGCCAAACAGGTCGAGGACAACCAGTGGCGAGTCTTTTCCCACGGGGGACGTCGCGATACCGGTCTGGATGCGCTCGAATGGGCGATTCGGGCCGTCAAGTTAGGAGCCGGGGAAATCGTTCTCAATAGCATCGACGCCGACGGCACCAAGGCGGGCTACGACCTGGAGATCACGAGACGGGTCAGTGAGGCCGTTTCGGTGCCGGTGGTCGCCAGCGGGGGAGCCGGAAATCTGGACCACATGGCGGATGTGCTCCTTGCCGGTAAGGCCGACGCGGTTCTGGCAGCCAGCATCTTTCACTTTGGAGAATACACCGTTTCTGACGTCAAGCATCACCTTGCCCAAAAGGGCCTACCGACTCGAGTGTTATAGATCATGAGCAATTCGGAGAGCAGTGACTTTGTCACACAACTCAAATTCAACGAAGACGGTCTCATTCCCGCGATTATTCAGGATCAGGCGACGGGACGGGTCCTCATGATGGCCTGGATGAACCTCGATTCCCTAAAATCGACCATCGAAACGGGCAAGACCCATTTTTGGAGTCGTTCCCGAAAGAAATACTGGATGAAAGGCGAGAGTAGCGGACATACCCAATCCGTTTCCCAGATCTCTTTTGACTGTGACGGCGATACCCTCCTCATTCAGGTCGATCAGGTCGGGGCCGCATGTCACGAGGGGTATCGATCCTGTTTCTTCCGCTCCCGCAACGATTCCGGAGGGTCAACCATCACCGAAGCCCAACTCCAATCACCCGAGGAAATCTACGGCAAGCTCGGGCAAGCGACCTAGGGGGCTGTTCGCCAAAGGTTGACCCGACAAGCCCATTGGTTTTGACTGGGACCGTTCTGAACGAAAGCGGGCCAGGTATGAACGCCAATCACATTCAGCGATTTCGAATGGGGGTCGGTTGGTGCCTTGCCTTCTTATCCCTGGGAATCTTGCCTCTGACCGGGCAGGTGAAAACGGGAACGGTTTCAGGGGGATGGCGGATGCCTTTGATGGAGGAGAACCGCTTGAAGACGATGCTCACCGGCGAAGGGGCGAAGACATTGAGCAATGGCTCGCTCGAGATTTCCAAGGTGCGGATCGAGCTTTTCGATGACGAGTCGCCCCCGAGACCGAGAATGCGCATCGAAGCCCCCGAGTGCCTCTTCGATCCGAACGAGCAAGAGGCTTCGTCGGCGGGGCCCATCGAACTCAGGGCTTCCGATGAGTCGTTCTCGATCAAGGGACGGGGGTTTCGCTGGAATCAAACGGCCGGCACGTTGAGCATTTCGAATGCCGTCCGGACCCTCATCTCTCGATCAACCCTAGGGAAGCCGGAGGCTTCCTCCGCTTCCATCGAGGTCCATTCCGATCGCTTCGAGTATCACAAGGAAGCCAATATGGGATCCTATCAGGGCAATGTTGAGGCCCGCGAGGGAGACCGATTTCAAATGAATTGTCTCCAGCTAAAGGTGACTCTTCCGGATGACAACCAAGAACCGGAGCGGATTCATGCGGAAGGGGACGTTCGGATCGAACTGACCACCAACGACACCGCCACCGAGCTTCACGGGGAAGTCGCGAAGTACGACCCGAGAGACCATTCGGGAACCCTCCACCTGACCGGCCAGCCTCGGTGGAAGACGGCCGAGTATTCGGGGCGTGGGGAACGGATCTCGATTGTGGGGCTCGACGCCACGCCAACCTTCACCGTGGTCGGCAAGGCCATAATGGAGCTGCCCGTTCTGGTTTCCGGTGACCCGCAGAACGAAGGGGAGAGTCGCATCCGCGTCGCCGCCAATTCCTACACCGTCGCCGAGGCAGGAGCGGAGTTTTTGGGTGGGGTCCGGGCCGAGGCCGAGGGAAAGTGGGCGTTGCAGAGTCAGGTGCTGATCGCCGGGATCGATCGAGCGACCCAAACCATCACTCGAATCACGGCGCGTTCAGGGGTTGAAATCAAGCAAACCGTTGGCGGGAAACTCACTGAAGCCCGCGGTGATTCGGCTGAGTTTGTCCCGGCTGGAAATGAATTGGCGGAGGCGGTCCTCACCGGATCGGCGGTTGTCGAAAGCGAGGGGGTGACCAGTTGGGCCGATCGCATTGAACTTCGACGGGTCCATTCCGAAACGGCCGTGGTTGCGGAGGGGAATGTCGTTCTTCGTCTCCCCAGAGCTGCGTTATCTTCCCAGGGGATGTTCCGCTTCAGAGCTGCTTCCGGAACGACCGAGAAGGAAGAGGCTGCAAACCAAGCCGTCGAAATCCGAGCCGATCGATACCGTCTCGATGGAGGAACGGGCCGATTTCGTGGAAATGTCGTCCTGACCGACGAGGGCGGCCGGATGACGTGCCGGGCTCTCGATCTGGAATCGGGTACCCATGTTAGGGAGCTCCAAACTATGACGGCGACCGGCAATGTCTTCGTCGACCATGAAGAAGGAGAGCTGAGTTGTCATCGCTTGTTGGCGCGCTTTGAAGGCCCCTCGAATCAAGTCGAGACGCTGGTCGCGACCGAGGCCGTCGAAATCAAGCAGCAAACCGGGGTCGCCACCGGAGGGCGTGCGGTCTTTGACATTCCCAACCAATGGATTGAAATGACGGTTGATCCCGAACTGAGAACGCGCTTGGTTGTAGGGGACGTCCCCAAGAACGTCTTGGCCACCGCCGATGTGCTCATCTGGGATCAATCAGACAATACCGTCAAGGGGCGGGGGCGTTTCCGAATTCGAACCGTGCCTCACGGAGGATAGTATTCTGCCGGCGACACCCAGGATTGGCCGAAGTCACATATCGCATCATGCACGACGGGACTGACCCGAAAACCCACCCGACCGACTCGGCGCTTCTGGCGACCGAGGGCCTCGAGAAAAGCTTCAAGCAACGAAAAGTCGTCAACGGCGTCAGCATCGAGGTTCGCCCAGGCGAGATCGTGGGTCTCCTGGGGCCCAATGGAGCGGGAAAGACGACCTCGTTCAATCTCGTGGTGGGTCTCCTCAAACCCGATCAGGGCGAGGTGCT
>DEAY01000043.1:0-7253 GCA_002348345.1 Verrucomicrobia bacterium UBA2970 | reverse complement strand
GGATATCTCACCCAGGAACCCTCAGTTTTCCGAAAGCTCACTGTGGCGCAGAACATTCTCGCCATCCTTGAAACCTGCCGGATGAGTCGGAAGGAGCGGCAAACGCAACTGCAGTTCCTGCTCGACGAACTCGATCTCGGGCATCTTGCCAATAACAGAGCCTACACGCTCAGCGGGGGCGAGAAAAGACGCCTTGAGATCACGCGGGCATTGGTCACCCGTCCTAAGCTTCTCTTGCTCGATGAACCCTTCAGTGGCATCGACCCGATTGCGGTCTATGAGGTCCAAAAGATCCTGCGTCGTCTGCGCGAACAAAACCTCGGTGTCTTGATCACGGACCACAACGTGCGTGAAACACTCAAACTCGTGGACCGAGCCTACCTGATTCATCAGGGAAAGGTGGTGTGCGAAGGCAGTGGAGAGTTCTTGGTCAACGACCAGCACGCCCGCGAGATCTATCTGGGCCCCGAGTTCAATCTCTAATCCATTTGACTTCCGATGAAGCAACCCGCCGTCACTGTTGAGCAATTTTACACCGACCACGCCAGCGAATTAGCGCTGAATCTGATCGCGGGCGCCGAGGGGCTAAAGAAGGTGATTCGGGAGCCGACCGTTAATCGGCCGGGGCTGGCGATCGCCGGTTTCACCCGCTACTTCGCCAGCAAACGGATTCAGGCGCTTGGAAGCGCCGAAACCACCTACCTCAAATCGCTCAAACCGCCCGAACGATTGGAGCGCTATGACCAATTGTTTTCTCATCGCATGCCCTGCGTGGTGTTTTCGCGAAACCTCAACCCTGATCGAACGTTTCGGGCGGCGGCGGAGAACGCCCGAGTCCCCATCTTCAAAACGCCGCTGATCACTATGAAGTTCATTAATTTGGCGACGCTGGCCCTCGAACTGATGTTTGCCCCGAGAGGTACGGAAATCGGAAGCATGGTGGATATCCTGGGCGTGGGGGTGATCATCCGTGGCGAGAGCGGAATCGGAAAGTCCGAGTGTGTTCTCGCCCTCATCGAACGGGGTTACAGTCTGGTGGCGGACGACATCACCAAGGTCTCCTTGATCGACAATCACTACGTGGTGGGTACGAGTATGGAGATCACCCGGGATCACATGGAGGTGCGTGGCATCGGAATCATTAATGTCGCGGCGATGTTCGGGGTTCGTAGCATCCGGCAGGAGAAACAAGTCAATCTCGTGGTCAGCCTCAAACCTTGGGAACAGGGCCAGGATATTGACCGCCTTGGAATGGACGATGAGTTTGTCGAGATTCTGGGGGTGAAGATTCCCCACATCACCATCCCGGTTCGTCCGGGTCGCGACTTGGCCCGACTGATTGAAGTGGCAGCCTTTCAAACCAAGCTGAAATCCTCCGGCTACAATCCGGCAAAAGAACTAAACGACCGACTCATCGCAAAAATGGCCACTAGTCAGGCCCGCTAGAAATGCGTTGGCTTTCTCGATCAATCTGGCCAAACTCGGCCGTTTATGGCTGAAGCCACCGAATCGTCCATCATGACTCGAGAGTTCACGGTTGCCAATAAGCTCGGAATTCACGCGCGCCCCGCCGCGTTGTTCGTGAAGATTGCCAACCAGTTTAGCGCCGACGTCTATGTGGAAAAAGACGGTGAACGGATCAACGGGAAGAGCATTATGGGCCTCATGATGCTGGCCGCAGGACCGGGCTCAGTCCTCAAAGTAGAAGCCTCGGGAAGCGATGCCGAAGCGGTTCTCGATCAGCTTGGTGATCTGGTGGCTCGAAAATTCGACGAGGAATAGCCCGGGCGTCTTGCTCGCCAGCCGAATGTCGGTTCGCCTGAGAACCGGTTCACCAAGATCCCCCTACTCCGGCCTCGTTCTTTCGCCTCAGGCTCCGGCAATTCGATGAATGGTGCCCGTGGTGGATTGTCCGGGGACCAAACTGAGGATCACGATCTTCCCGCCGCCGGCCTCCACCACCTCCCGCTCCTTGGCATCAAGCGTCTCGATCGTGTAGTCGCCCCCCTTAACGTATTGATCAGGCTGGGCCAGCCCCAGAAACCGATCCGCCCTTTTCTCAGGAAAAACACAGACGCCGTCGACACAGCCCAAACCGGCCAGAACCAGGGCCCGGTCTCGTTCGTGGTTAATTGGACGTCCTTCACCCTTGAGCTCGCGAACACTCTGATCCCCGTTGAGCCCGACGAGCAGGGCGTCCCCGAGATTGCGTGCACGCTCAAGGTATTGGACATGACCCACATGGAGAAGATCGAAGCAACCATTGGTCACGACGAGGTGTCGATCCGCCTCCCGGAGGGCCTTTCGCCAGTGGCTGAGGTCGTCCAGTGGCACGAGTTTTTTTTCAGCTTGAAACATCGAATCAAATGAGTCGCCTCGGGGGCGTGTGGGCAAACCAGAGCGCTTCGGATTTCCGATGCGACCCTCCACCGCTTCCAAGCATACAGCCTTGTGCCCTAGGGAACCAACCGATTATTCTTCGGGTCATGACGACCAAGAATGTTGGCTTCACCCACGAGGACCCTTGGCGGATCTTCCGCATCATGGCGGAGTTTGTTGATTCATTCGAAGCGCTCTCCAACATCGGCCCGGCGGTGACCGTTTTTGGATCAGCACGGACTCGGCCCAGGGATCCAGATTACAAGGCCACGGTCGCTCTGGCCAAGTTGCTGGCAAAGAACGATATGGCAGTCGTCACCGGAGGCGGCCCGGGCATCATGGAAGCCGCGAACAAGGGGGCGGCCCAGGCCAAAGGCAAATCCGTGGGGCTGAACATCGAACTTCCGTTCGAGCAGTCCGGAAACCGCTATGCGAATCTCCCGATCAATTTTCATTATTTCTTCTCCCGCAAGGTTTGCCTCGTGAAATACAGTATGGCGTTTGTATACATGCCCGGAGGGTTTGGCACTTTGGATGAGTTCTTTGAAGTGCTCACGCTCGTGCAAACGCACCGTATTCCTCATTTTCCGATGATCCTTTTCGGCTCCAAATACTGGAAAGGTCTGCTTCAATGGATGCGGACCACGCTCAAGACAGGTGGGTATATCAGTCCCGATGATCTCAAACTCTTCAAGATCGTCGATACGCCGGAGGAAGCGTTGAAACTCATCCTGGCGTATCGTCGGCGCGTTGGCGTGCAAGAGGAAGTCCCGGCGAGTTTTTAGTAACCCCTAAATTCCTCGTTTCATCGAGAGCGCTCAAGGGCACGGATGGGTCACCACCTCGAGGAGGCAGGGGCCCGCACCACATGGCCATGTATCGTCGGACAACACTGAAGAACGGAATGCGGGTGGCAACCGCTGAATTGCCCCACATGGCCAGCGTCTGCGTGGGCCTTTGGGTCGGGGTGGGAGGGCGCCACGAAACGCTGGATGAGAACGGTGCGGCTCACTTTCTCGAACATATGCTCTTCAAGGGCACGCCGACACGAAGTGCGCGCCAGATTTCTGAGGAGGTAGAGGGTCTTGGGGGCTATCTTAATGCCTTCACAGCGGAAGAAAACACCTGTTACTACGCCAAAGCCTCGGCCGAACACTATCCCGAGTTGTTGGGTGTGCTTTTCGATATGTTTCTCAACGCCGAGTTTCGGCCCGGTGACCTCAGAAAAGAGCGCGATGTCATCCTTGAGGAGAATGCGATGTATCTCGATCAGCCTCATCAATTGGTGCTGGAGAGAGTCAACGAAATCCTCTGGCCGAATCACCCTCTGGGCCGCTCGATTACTGGAACGACGACATCGTTGAAGCGCATGAATCGAAAACGCCTCCAGCAGTTCCGGAATCGACACTATACCGCCGCCAATGTCCTTCTGGTCGCGGCAGGGGGAATCGATCATCGCTCGTTTATGAAACAGGCCCGTCCTTTTGGCGGGCGCCTTCCCGAGGGTCGATTGGCGACGTTTAAACGAGTTGAAACGAAGCCCGAGCGCTTCCGCTTTCGGTTTATCCCCAGGCGGGTTGAACAATCTCAATTGGCGATCAGCATCAAGACCTGCTCTCGCCACGATCCACGACAATTCGCGCTCCAAGCGTTGAATACCATACTGGGGGAGAATATGAGTTCCCGGCTCTTTCAGGCACTCCGGGAGGACCATGGCCTGGCGTATTCAGTCTACAGTAGTCTCTCCAACTACGATGACGGCGGGACCTTGACGATAACGGTGGGGCTTGATCCCGAAAAACTAAACCACTCCCTGACCTTGATTGACGCCGAACTTCGCAAACTTCGCGACGTGGTTCCAGCCGAGGATGAAGTGGACCGGGCCGCCCAATACCTCATTGGTCAGCTTGATTTGCATCTCGAGAATACCGAGAACCACATGATTTGGGTCGGCGAGCAGATTCTGGGATTCGGTCGGATCCGGGCTGTCGACGAAATCAAGAAACGGATCCGGGCCATCAAACCGGAGGAAGTCCGCCAAGTGGCCTCTGATTTCTTCCATCGTGCCCGCACCCGACTGGTTGTCGTCGGGCCCAAGACCAGCTCCGTTCGTCCGTCCCCCGCGTTTCTCGCTTCCGCCTCGAGGGCGAAGGCTTGATTCCAAAAAGCCCCCGGCCTAATGTCTATGCCATCTCATCGAGCCCGTCGATTTGGTCGCCGCTGAGAACGCGGGGCGCGGTCGCCTGATCTATGCGGACCTTAATTGAGGAAGTCGAAACGGAGAAAACGCCCGAGATCCTGGTCGCAAGGCTCGCAACGGAGCGGTCCCCGATCCTGCTTCATTCCGCCCTGAGACAATCGGGTGCCGACCGGTTTTCGTTCGTTTCGGCGAATCCCTTCGCGTCCCTCGAAGCCCGTGGCAGTGAATGCCGCCTTCGCCAGACGGGTCATGAAACCATTCGATACGGAAACCCGTGGCACGTGTTGGATCAGCTCGCCAGGACCTATGAACTCCTCGAGGAATGTGACAAGCCCTTTCCCCTGGGAGGAATATTTGGCTACTGGGGCTACGAGCTCAACCGCGCCCTCTCCCATAAACTAGCATCGAAAGCCCTTCGAAATCCGGAAACCCCGGATCTCGCCGTGGGGTGCTATGATAGCCTCTGCGTCTTTGACCATGGTTTGAACAAATGCTTCGTGGTCTCCACCGGCATGCTCCCCGACGGATCACGATCTGCATGCCTGGCGGAGGAGAAACTAGACTGGTGGAAATCTCAATTGAGCGCACGGATCAGCGTTGACGCGGCCATCCGTGCCCCGGCTCAGTCGAAGGCTAAGGGCCTCCGGTCGAACCTCTCCCGGGACGAGTTTGAGTCCAAGATTCGACGGGCCAAAGAATACATCCGGGCCGGCGATGTTTACCAAATCAATCTTTCTCAACGGCTCGAGTTACCGTTTTCAGGAGATCTATTCCAGTTTTATCGGAGTTTCATGGAGATCTCCCCGGCGCCATACGGCGCCTACCTGGGGTTCCACCCGCTGCACATCGCCTCGGCCTCGCCGGAATCGTTCCTTCGGATGTCCGGTCGCCACGTCCGTACACGACCCATCAAGGGTACCCGGCCTCGTTCGGCCAACCCCCAGCGGGACGCGCAACTAGCGTTTGAGCTGCAGTCGAGTTCAAAGGAGCTAGCCGAGCTGGTCATGATCACCGATCTCCTTCGCAATGATCTGGGTCGAATCTGTGAATTTGGGTCAGTGACCGTACCTGATCTCGTCCGTCTCGAGCGCTTTCCTCAAGTCCAACATCTCGTCTCGACCGTCGAGGGCACTTTGAAATCTGGACTGAGTCATGTTCAAGCCATGAGTGCCTGTTTTCCGGGAGGGAGTATTACCGGCACGCCAAAGCTGCGGGCCATGCAAATCATCGACGAACTCGAGCCCATCGCACGAGGCCCTTACACGGGCGCCATTGGCTACCTTGGATTCAACCAGGAGTCGCACCTGAACATCGCCATTCGAACGGCTTATCAGGTTGGAGACCAACTTTACTTCCACTCCGGGGCGGGCATTGTGGCCGATTCCGATCCGGCCGCGGAGTATGAAGAGACCCTCGCCAAGGCAGCCGGTTTTCTGGGCACCCTCGGTGAACCCGGGGGATCCTCCCTCGAATCCCGCTCGGGCGGATCCGCAGTGAGAAAGCCGAGGTCCAGCGTCGCCGATCATGAACGTTTACCTTAACGATGCGTGGGTGGCGGAGGCCGAGGCATCCGTTTCGGTCTTTGACCGAGGGTTTCTTTATGGAGACGGTTGTTTCGAAACGTTGAGAATCGCCGATAACAAGCCCTTGTTCTGGCGGGAACATCTCAATCGATTGAACACCAGTCTCCAGGCGCTGGCGATTCCGTATCGCGCCGATCCCCAACGGTGGGCCGAGATTGCCCAACACCTCATCCAACAGTCTCCAAAGACCGACGCGGTCCTGAGAATTCAAGTCACGCGGGGGCGAGGGAAGCGAGGATACTCCGCAGCAGGCGCGGTGCAACCAACCGTCATGGCCTCCCTTCATCCCACGCCGACCGGTGCCACCGAACAAGGAACCGCCTGGCGTCTCGCGCGAAGCGACATGACCCAGCCAAGGCAATGGTTACTCAACCATCACAAGACATCAAACAAACTACTTCAAATTCTCGGCAAGACCGAGGCCGAAGCCAAGGGCGTTGATGAGGTGGTCTTTCTGAACAAGGATGGGCTAGTCACGGAAACCACGTCGGGGAACCTTTTTTGGCTCGATGGGGATCATCTCGTGACGCCGCCGTTAAAGACGGGGATCCTTCCCGGGATTACCCGAAAAATCATTCTCGACCTTTGCGACACCCTCTCCCTTCCTATCAAAGAACACTCGGTCACCTGGAACGAATTCATCCGAACAGATGTGGTCTTTCTGACGCAATCGGTCTGGGGCATTGTGGCAATTTCAATGATCGGCGATAAGGCCCTCGAAACCCATCACTGGGTCGAGGACTTGAAGGGAGCCTACCAGACCAGCTGCGACCAGGCCCCCTTCCCTTGACCGCAGCCAAGTTCAAACGGGTCCCTGGTTGTCGGTCTGGATGACAAGCCTGGCGCTTTGAATGTGGTCTTCAATTGTTTAAAGCTTCTTTTGCGAATCAGCCGATCGGATAGTTAAGACGCCAGGTATTTTTAGAGCACCGAATTTCCATTTTTGTCAGTTAAAAAGGATGCCTTGAAATAAGTCATTCATGCCGAAACGGACTGAAACATGCCAAAGGGAGTGAACTAGAATCGAGAGAGTGATTTACAGAAATCACTAACTATAAAATACTTAAGAGTGGTACTCCCACCGGGACTCG
>DEAY01000196.1 GCA_002348345.1 Verrucomicrobia bacterium UBA2970 | reverse complement strand
GTCCAGCGATCTCAGGGCACATCAAATCTAGTTGGATAGGATTTGGTTAATACCAAGAGCCCCGCCGGTAGAAGTGATTCTGTAAACCAGAGGCCCGTGCTAGGGTGTTTCAAAAACGACTGATTCGGGGGCCAAGTTCTCCCCATTCGCGTTTTCTGCACAGTGAATCTAAGCGGCTCTCTCGCTGGTGTTCTCAGGGAGCGTTTGGACGTGACCACCGCCTCGATGACTGACCGGGACGCATAGGGAAGATCCGTACAAATCAAAATCCTCTCACTCACCTGAGGAAAAAAGCTGGAGGGACGATAGCGAGCGTCCCAGCGCCAGGCTGCCTGATCAACCCTTCTCGAGCCACACGTTTGAATGTTCACTTTGGTGTAACCGACCTCCCCTTCCAAAGAACGACCACCAAAAAATAATCCCGCTCTAAGAGTCACGAACGCAAACGAGAGCGGACTCCGGCAGCCAACGAGTTCTGCGCGCGCAAGCAGGTGAGAAGCCAACACCTGCTCTCTCATCCCGAATGGCCGTATCGGCGTTGCTGGTGGTTGGCATCTCCCGTTCTCATACCTAACCGCTCGATGACAATTCGCGATGGAGAGCTCCTCCTCGAATAAAAAATAGAAAAAATAGATCCGTCCCTCGAATCTCGCCGTAACTCTTTGACATGAAAGAAATGATTCTTTTACCAACGGCCACGATCTTCGCGATCCTCTTACTGGTGCAAACACATTCAGCCAAGGCAAACCCCGCTGAATCCATCACCGAATTCGATACCACTGAAAACAGGAAGCTTTCTTGGGGGATCACCAATGATGGCGTTATGGGTGGTCTATCGCGGGGACAAGCCGAATTCAGCAACGAGGGCACCATGATATTCAGAGGGACTCTTTCCCTCGAAAACAACGGCGGTTTTTCGACGGTTCGCTCCTCGAGGACTAACCTCGACCTCAGCGAAAGCACCGGACTTGCCCTCAGAGTGAAGGGCGACGGCCGAACCTACCAACTACGGTTGGCTACCCAAGCCCGCTACCGATCTCGAGAGGTCTCTTTCAGCGCTGACTTCAAAACCCAGGAAGGCGAGTGGATTGATGTTCGGGTTCCCTTCGACCGCTTTGAGGCAGGATGGAGGGGACGTTCTCTCAAAAACGTTGAGTTTGACCCCGCAAAAATCACGCGACTGGGCATTCTCCTGGGCGATAAAAAGCCCGGCAAGTTCCGCCTCGAGGTTGATTGGCTCCGCGCCTACAACTCGGCCAACGAGGCCACACTGGCCGAAATTATCGCTGAAGATAGCCGCCTCAAAACGCTCGTCTCCGCGCTCTCTACTGCTGGACTGGTCGAAGCTCTGTCGGGAGACGGTCCCTACACGGTCTTCGCTCCTACCGACGACGCATTCGCCAAACTGCCGAAAGCGACTGCCACCGACCTTCTAAAACCGCAGAATCGGGCCCGCCTGAACGCCATTCTGACCTACCACGTCTTACCGGAAAAGAGCGACCTTGCGGATGCACTCAAGACTGGCTCTTTCGCCACATTGCAAGGAAACCCAGTCCAAGTAACGTTTTCAGAAGGTCAAGTTAAGGTTAACGACACCGCGATTACCGCCGCAAATATCCCCTGCTCAAACGGGATTATTCACATCATCGACTCCGTTCTCATCCCTGACGAGCCGCCGGTGAAGACACTTCTGGAAACTGCAGCAGCCGCCGGTTCCTTTGAAACACTAATGACCGCAGTCGACGCCGCTGGATTGACCCCAGCACTGGAATCACAAGGCCCGCTAACGATCCTCGCGCCAACCGACGCGGCTTTTTCAGCGCTCCCGGCCGGAACTCTCGAGACACTGCTTAAGCCCGAGAACCGCGAACAACTGGAGTCCATTCTCAAATACCATACAATCGAGGGACGGGTCGGAGCCGGAAACGCTCTGACGGCTGCCTCGGCGACCACACTGGAGGGAAACCCTGTCACGTTCACAATCAACAACGGGCTTCTTCAAGTCAACGACGCCACGATCCTCCGTACCGATATCAACTGTGCCAATGGTGTGATCCATATCATCGACAACGTTTTACTACCGCCGTCCAAGTCAGAATCGGCCTCCGCAGTTCCGAACGATGCAAGGACTCCGGCGATGCTCGATTCTCGCCAACAAATCACCACCGCCATTCTCCGCGGGGTTCCACTCTTCAATAATGGAGATCCGAAAGCCTGCGCCGAAATCTATGAAGATTGCATCCGGACCCTGGCCGCTGACCCTGAAGCCCAGGACCCATTGAAAATACGGCTAAATCGTAGTCTGACACGAGGGAAAGTCGCGCAGAGTGCCAATGAACAGGCCTGGATCTATCGCCATACGCTCGACGCAACACTGGAATACCTGAACCAACAACGCAGGCTCTAAAATCCGAGGCAACCAAGAACGCCGCCCGAGGCCCGGACATTCACAACCGCTGTCATTTGGCTTGTCTGCGAACGAGCTAAATCCATACCATCGTCGTGAATGTCCGAGCTTTCCGACCAAGAGGCGCAAACGCTTCTCTCTCGTATCTCTAACGGCGAAAGCGATGCACTGAGCAAACTTTACGACCGGCTGGTCGGTCCCCTTTATTCTCAGGCCCTAAAAATCCTGTCGAACCGTGCCGAAGCCGAGGAGGTGATCCAGGATGTGTTCCTCTCGATTTGGAAGAACGCTTCACAGTTCGACATCAAACAAGCCAAGCCGTTTACATGGATATCTATGATTACCCGCAACCGGTGTATCGACAAGATCCGTCAAAGTAAACGTCGAATCCCCAGTGCTGAAGCGCGCGTCGAACCCGACGAAACTCCCATCGACGTGCCCGACGCAAGCACTGCTGCAGACAAGCTGCAAACCGACGAACGGGACCGTCAAATTCGACTAGCGATCGATCAACTCCCTGCCGACCAACGCACCGCCATTCGCCTGGCGTTCTTCAAAGGAATGACCCACATTCAGATTGCCAAATCCCAGCGCATCTCGCTGGGAACGGCAAAGTCCCGAATCCGATACGGATTCGAAAAACTGAGCAAACACCTCAGTCAGATTCACTGACCACCACTTCGATGCTTAAACGATGAACCCTAACAACCCCATCGACAACATCCCACGCAACCCGAGCCCCTGCCAACTCATCGTAGTCGGCCAACAAATTGCCGAGCTACTCACCGGTCCAGACGGCTTCGGAGGGCAAGCTGAGGTAGTCCGTTCCGAAACCGATTTCGATTCCTGGGCAGCCTCCCCCGGCAACGAAACGGCTGACCTGATCCTAATCGAATGTCCGACTCTTTTCCCGGAACAAATCGACCTGATCAGAGATCGAATGAGTTCCGCGCGAGCGATAAGAACGATCGTCGTCTATCACTTTACCCAGGAGACGACCCTGAAACGAGTGGAACAGAATGCCAGCAATATCACTCCCATGGCGGCGCCCGTGACGCCGACCGACCTAAAGCTCGCTTGTGAAGCCGACCTTGCACTTGCCGCGATTAGGGGGAACTCGCCCCGAGACCCGATCCATCGTGGACCGACGGACGACAAGCTAGCTGAGGAGGAGAGAGGTGACCTACTTGAAAGACAATTTAGCGACCGTCAGCTCTCGAAAATCTCGAAAATTTCGACCTCCGTTCAGTGCGAATGCCCGCATCATCTCGTATCGATCCTGACTGCATTGAACGCCTTCGAGCGCTACAGCCATGAATGTGAAAATCGCAACGCAAATGACGCAACCCTCCACGCCTTCCTTCATCGCAGGACCGCTCAAGCTCGGTCGATGATGGAGGATGCCCTCACCATCCTTGCCGAGACCGAGGGCCTTGACATCCGGCCCTAGCAGCGCGTTAAACTGATTGCCGCGTCGAACAACTTGACTTCTTCAAAATCCCAGTCATCCGCGATCTAAGAATCCACCGGCGGCTCCCTATCGCCTTCGATCAACAGCTTTCAATTTATCGGATTCCGCCCAGGTGAGTCATCGTCATACCTTCTTCTCTATCTCATACTATCGAAACACTCGATTCGTTCGCAATCTTCTGATCCACAGGGTTTCGGATCTCAAGCTTCACCCTCCTTGCTTACGATACGTGGCCTTCAATCCTTAGCTTTCGCGCCAATGAATCCGGTGCCCCTTCATCAATTGTTGCAGCACCACATGTAGACCATCTATCCCTAAGGTTTTCACCTCAGCACCATGGGAAGACAAAACTATTCCTTCCAAGAGCCCTTCCTTCCTCACTCCAATCCACCAAATTATATAGCGCTTCTCTCAACCTGATTGGGAAGGCACACTTTCGTCGAAACGCTCATCAACACCATATGCAGTGACTATCTTGATCAACTTTTCTCCTGGCCTTCACGACATCTACAGCACAAGCTCCATCAATTCCAAGTTTACTTCAATCAACACAGAGACTACGCCAGCGTTAAAGGTAGCCTCACAAGATCGGCGAGCCAATGAAATCGAAACCGGGTTCGCTAGCATGGAAGACGACCCCTGGAAATCACCCTGCAACTGTCTTTTCGACATACCCAAAGCTGCCTGAACAACAATTCGCGAGGCACGCGCAAACAGTCTTCAGCTCTCCCCTCTAGCCTTCCGATCCAACAAATCAGAACTCACTCTTATGTTTCAAAAATTCGATTATCCATTTCTGGTAGCTTCTTTATTCAGCTTCATCGCCAGCGTTAGCCTTTGGTTTCTAGTCAATCGCGACTACGGCCTGTTTGTCGGCCTCTGGGTGCCAAGCATCCTGAGTCTATGGACAGGCCTGAGAATCGTGCTTCTCGCCAAATCGGCTCCAGCAGCCATTCAACCAGAGGACCAAGAATGAATGTCTGGATACTGCCCATTTTTTGCTTCGGACTGATCATCACTTGTATCGTCGGACTAGGAATTTTATTGATTCGGCGCGAGGCCGTTACTCAGGAGTTGCTTAGGCGTGAAATGTTGAGTGATCTGAAGCGGCTAGAGCCGGATTTTATCGCCGAGCAAAAAGTTAGACCGATCATTATTTGGCCGGGAGAAAGATCAAAACCATCCGAGCAACCATGATGCTTAACCTTGGTAGTGACTTCTTGTCTTGGTTAAAAATAAAACCACGGACAAAAAGAGCTCTATTATTGAGAGGAAATTGACCTGACCCCAGTCGGGAGACACTTCATAAATGAAGCTCCGCGTTGGTTATTGGTTGACTGCTTCCTCTTGGGTTTGCATCCCC
>DEAY01000115.1:11065-13809 GCA_002348345.1 Verrucomicrobia bacterium UBA2970 | reverse complement strand
GGGTGATGTCGCTGAAAACCGTGACCGTGGAACTTGGGTTGGTGTCACGGCCGCTGAATTGCGGAACCGAACTGACAACGATCCATCGGAAATCACCCTTTTCGGGCAAGCCAATGCGACAAGTGATGTTCTCCACGGTCCGACCTGTTCTCAGAGCAATACCAGCCGGCATTTCGGATGAGGCGTAGGCGGCTCCGTCCTCATGAAAGAGGTTCAACCGGGTCTTGCCAGGGCCACTGCCATCGGTCTGCTTTTTGGACAGCCCCAGAATATCGCAGGCCGCCGGATTGGCATCGACAATCCCCCCTTCGGCATCCTGAATGACCACTCCCTGCGTCATCGTCTCGTAGAGATGCCGATACTTTGACTCACTTTCCCGCAACGTCGCATTCAGGCCTCTCGCTCGATCCAGAAACCGTCCTGCGAGGCGGGCCAAAAGGCCGAGAAAAAGGGGGGCCGTGTCAATGATCCAATGGAGAAAGTTCTGCCGTTGCACCTGAACCACCGAGGCGAAGCCGAGATCAAGCCCACGTGCAAGAACATCCACAACGGTCGCCACGACAGGAAAGCAGCAACCAAACAGGATGCCGTAGATCGTGTAACGAGCGGTTTCTTCGTTTTTTTTCCCCGTCTTCTCTATCGAAGGTTTAGCCATAAACCAACCAAACACCGGCAGCACAACTTCGCCTCGCGATCATCACAAATTGAAAAAGAGAATACCATGGATAAAAATAAGAAGCCCGTGCACGAGGTGTTCACATATTCCAGACAGATGCCACTCTATGAACGGACCCGAAATCAATGACCGGATGGGATTTCATAATACGCCCCGCCAAGAACAGGATCTCCAGCCTTATCCCGGTTCGAAAACGAGCTGGGTCAAGGCAGCCCATCAATCCGTTTCATCCCGGTTACCAGGGCTACGGAATGACTGCGAGGAAGATCTTGGCAAGCCCGCGGTCGATCAGGCACTGTCTTGAAGACAAAGCGAGCACGCCAATTGTCTGCCCCCTCCACTGAACCGCGATCCGGAGGAACCAAAAACCTGAGTCCCCGTCAATGCGAGCTTCGAAGATTTGTTTCGGAATCATGATCGGTTTCATCGTAGGCCTTATTGGTTTCATTGCCCTGGGAAGTGTGCTTTCGTCCTTTTCCATCCCAAAACCTGCCGAGATCTATCGAGCAGCCCGTGAAAAATCCCTGATTCAATCCTTTCTTATCTTTTATCCGGTTGCTTTTCTGATAGGAGGCTCATTGACGGGAGGATGCTTGGCCGCTTATCTCACCCGCCGAAAGCCTAAACGCGTGATCGAAAACCATGAATCCAAGGAGGCCTGAGCATTGAACTCGGCGGACACATGAAAGCCACGGCCCAGATTGTTTTTCTGCTCGTCAGCCTCCCCGCGCTTCTGAGCGCTGCAGACTTGCCCTTCGAACGGGTGATCCCCCCCGCAGGCAAGGACGCCCTGGCTCCCAACCTTTGTTCTTTGGGAGATCACTTCGCATTGAGTTGGATCGAGCGTGGAAGCGACGGTGTGTCACGGCTGCAGATGGCTCGCTGGAACGGCTTGGACTTTGACAAAAAAACCTTGGTGGCGGCGTCCGACCGGATGTTCGCGAACTGGGCCGACATCCCATCCGTCATCGAAGCGCCCTGCGGTGATCTCTATGCCCACTGGCTGGATCGCATCAGCACCCAGCCTTACGCCTACGGCGTTCGAATCGGGCGTTCAACCAACGGCGGCAAACAATGGAAGTCGATCGGCTGGTTACATGACGATACGAGTGCAACGGAACATGGCTTCGTCTCCCTGATCCCCGACGACGACCACCTGCGTGCCTTCTGGCTGGACGGCCGCGCGATGGCCCAACCCGATGGCAGGATGGCGCTGCGCACGGCCGTTCTCGAAGGCGATCAGGTGAGGGATGAACAGATCCTCGATGACAATGTCTGCACCTGCTGCCCCACCTCGGCGGTTCGGACTCCGGTCGGTCCAATGGTCGTCTACCGTGATCGCAGCCCTCGGGAGATCCGTGATACGAGCTTCGTTCTCCGGAATGCCGACTGGTGGTCCGAACCCGCCCCCGTGAAAGCAGACCATTGGCTGATGCCGGGTTGTCCTGTCAATGGCCCCAGCATCGCCGCCCATGGCTCCCTCGTTGCGGTCAGTCGTTTCACCGTGATTCATCACGAGGCACAGGTGGTTCTTCGATGGTTCAACGACGGATCCGTTCAAGCCGGGAGAGAAATCGTGCTCGATCAAAACGGGCCGGTTGGGCGTTGTGCAACGGTCTGCACGAAGGACTCGATCTATACGGTCTGGATTGGTCTCGAAAAAGATCAAACGGTTCTTCGGCTGGCGGAGGTTTCCCCCACCGGAACGATCATGATGCGGACCACCCTCTGCCCGATTGACGGAGGCCCTTCCAGTGGGATGCCTCGGACACTGATGAGTGGCGGTGAACTATGGATCACCTGGGCTGGTTCAAATCGGATTCACCTGGGACGAATCCAAGTGGTTGACTGACTCGAATCGTGAAGACTGCCGCCTCATCGCCCTGCCTGGATAGGACGAGGCAGATGGGTGGAAATGAGGAGCCTCAAGGCAACCCCGCGAAAACATGCCCAGGACCGGTGTCCCCGGGCAAAAACCCTACACCGCTTCGAGATAAACCCCGAAATGAGATCTCAATTCGTCGAGATTTGCGTCCAAGTCTATCTCCAGAAGAGAAGCGATCGTATC
>DEAY01000115.1:9464-10678 GCA_002348345.1 Verrucomicrobia bacterium UBA2970 | reverse complement strand
CCGTTCAACCAATCTTTCATTCACCTTGTGAAGCTCCTTGATGCCATCGAGAAGGCCGGTGAGACCCAGTTCGAAAGGAAGCCCTTCCTCGCGACGGAAGTATTGCGCGATCAGATGCGTTCCCACAAAACGGAAAAGCGACTGCTCCTGGGTCCCGAAGGGCACGTGAAACCGAGCCATCGGGCGAAGCTTCTTCAATACCGGACAGGAGCACAGTCCCAACTGCAACCCCATCAGGGACCGAACGGCATCCTGCACCGACATCGTTCCATGCACCTCCAACTCGTTCATCTCGACAACGACCTTGACCGTTTCATGGGAGAGCCGGTTTCCGAAGGAAGAAAGGATCGGGTGGATCGACAGGGCCGCCGGACAGGTTTTGCGTGATCCCGGCGGAAGAGGACACTCTTCACACCGCCCATTCTCAAGGGCAAGCCAATCAGCATCGGGAAGGTCTACGGATTCCGACGAACTGTCCCCCTCCTCGTCCACTTCAAAACGAAGATCTGTCCCGTCATCATAACGAAAATTGTAGGCAATCATAACGCCTTAATCGGGCTAGATCGGCGTCCTTACCCATTTTTTCAGAAGGACCATTTCCGCGAACCATTAACTCAAACCAATCCAAACAACACGCCCTCTCCAGCTCCCCCCAACCTAGCAAAAAACACAAAAAACCAAAGAAAAACCGTCATATCAAAGGACCTCGAAGTCAAACTTGTGTCAGATCAAGGGCAATACTCCAAAGGCGGAAATCACCAGTCTCTTGGCTAAGAAACAACCGCTCCCTTCCATCCCTTGGAACACAAAAGGGATCCTGACGCCGACCTGATATCACATCCGGCTCCGATCCCGCCTCCTCATCGAACATGATCGGAATCGCGTCGAATCTGCCATAATAAACCGCACCCCCCCCCAAATCACGCCAAGTGCATTTGAGAGACTGACCCTGTTTTGATGAAGGCGGCGCGCTTCATACGGGACTCCCGATGCCGTGTTTCCGCACCGTCCCGATTGCAACCATGCCGGCTTCCGGGACATGCCTTTCTCTTACTGGTGAAGAACTATCTGTGGGAAAGTTTTTTTCATTGATTTTGCCGACTGGAAAAAAAAGCTTGGCCAACAAGTGGCCAGGCCTGCATTTATCCACGGTAACCCGGGTCGACTGCTCAATTCCATTTCATGGACTACTTGCCGCTCTTGCCGCCGGCGAC
>DEAY01000115.1:0-9129 GCA_002348345.1 Verrucomicrobia bacterium UBA2970 | reverse complement strand
CCTTCTTCAAGGTCCCTCTTTCTTTACCGGTGATGAGCCCGTTCTTCTTCAACTCTTTGAGCAATTTGGAGAAGCAACTGACCCCCTTTCCGTGGTTCTTGGCACCCACCGTGCAATCAACCAGGGCGACGTTGAGGAAGTCGGCCAGGCTCCCACCGGGTGCAAACTCCCGATTGACGACCCCGGTGTCCACTCCGTCAATGATGACGGTCGGAGAAAAATCCGAATTAGGGACCGGATCACCGTTGTCCCCCACCCCGTCTCCATCGCTGTCCGTCGTTTCAGTCGGATCGTTGGGGAAGGCATCCTGCGAATCGGGAACACCATCGCCATCCGTATTGGGATCGGGATCGGTCACCGTGGCGTTCCCGTAAAAGGTACTGCCATAGTATCCGAACGTGAACAAACCCAGGGATCCGTTGACATCCACGTCGGCAAAGTGAACCTGTCTGGCATGGTTTGGATACACACTGCCATCTGTCCAGGCCTGAGTGTAATTGCCAGAGCCGTCATTGATATAAATGTCGGGAAGTGAATTGTTGACATCATTTTGAAATGAAGTCGCAAGATCCAGACCGCCATCGCCATCCACGTCTGCCAATGCAACCTCGCGCGCCCCACTGAGACCTAATGGCAGGGTCAATGCTTCCCACCTGACAAAACGATCCAGATCTCCGACGTTTTCATAAAGACCTATGGTGTAACTCCCTGCGTTGTAATCGTATTCGTTGATGACAAAGTCGATGTCGCTGTCACCATCCACATCGCCAAGATCAAAACCATCCTGCTGGATGCCGGTGTTGTAAGCCGTGCCGATGGGATTCTCAGCAAACCTGCCGGTAAATGTTCCATCCCCGTTGTTCTCCCAGACGTTATGGTCATTGAAGGCACTGAAGGTGATCAGTTCGACAAGACCGTCCCCGTTGAGGTCGGCCATCTCCATCGCGTAAGTTTGATAGAGCGGTAGGGTGCGTGATTCCCATCCGATCGTAAATGAGCCGGTCCCGTCATTCACCAGAACATCATAGCGCTGATTCGTCCGATCGCTGGACACAATGATGTCCAGATCGCCATCGTTCTCGACATCCCCTACGGCACAACTCCAGGGCGATTGCGTCACCGGAAAATCAGAGCCCAGGATGGTCTGGTTGATGGTAAAACCGCCTGCCTGATTGTTGATCCCGATCTTGAATCCGGCACCTCTCGATGCGGTGATGATATCGGCCCGGCCATCGCCATTCACATCGGCAAACCCAGAGCGGCCGTCCCTAAACAAACCACATCCGTTGAGGGCTCTGGAACCACCTTGATCGAAAAGATCAATCGGGATGACCCTCATGCCACAAGCGCCGGCCGGGTTCCACCCGCCGTTCCGGGGCGTTCCGCAGGTCACAAAAACGAAGACTATATCCGGGCCAGGCGGGTATCGGCATCGCCGAAATGCTCGAGCTCGACCCCCATGCGATCCATGATCGAAAGATAAAGGGAACAGAGCTTCCGGTCCTCGTCCGACCGATCGAGGTAGTCCAGAACCCGCCCGGTTTCAATGCTTCCGCCTAACGATCCCAGTTGAAGCACCGGAAGCTTGGTGCTGTCATGGCGGCTTCCCGACCACATGTTGGACATGAAGAGGAGACAGGTATTGTCCAGTACGGTTCCCTCGCCCTCGACCATTTGGTCGAGCCGACCGGCAAGGTAGGCCACTTGACCGCAATAGTAGCGAGTGATCTGTTCGTATGCCTCACTCAGGTCCCGGTGGGAGGCGGAATGATGCGAGTGCCTCACATTCAGGAAGGGATAGAACAATCCGGAGATGTCCCGGCACAAGAGAAGCGTGGCAACCCTTGTCTTGTCGGTTTGGAAGGCCAACGCGACCAGGTCACACATCAGGCGCATATGATCCCGGATATCCTCCGGCAATCCGTTTTCAGGTCGTTCCATCTCAAAGAGGTGCTTCCCCTGTTTGAGCGCCGTCTCGGCGGCCTTGGTTTGAACGGTTCGAAGTCTCTCAATCTGGCGCTCAATCTCCCGGACACTGGTCAGGTACTCATCCAGCTTCGCCCGATCATTCAAGCTTACCCGGCGACTCAACGCCGCGGCTTGCGAGCGGACGCGGTCCAACACACTTTGGTTCCGAAGATTCCCCTGATTCTCGAACAACCGGTCGAAGGCAAGCGAGGGGTAGACCTCCAGCGGAACCGGGGAAGTGTTGTTCTGCCAGGAAATATGAGAACTATAGGCCATCGAAAAGTTGGTCTCATGATACCCCGTTGTCGGCTGTTCGCACCCCAGGACCAAACTCGGTTGCAAGCTCAAATGCCCCCGGTGACGAGCCAACATCTGATCTACACTGATCCCCCCTTTGAGCACCGCCCCTTTTTGAAGCGTGGCCCCCGAGAGAATATTCCCCGTCTGCCCCGGATGGATCCCCACTCCCACCGCGGATCGATTGAACAAACCGGTGATGAAGTTCATCTTGTGTTTCAGGGGTTCGAGGGGCCGCAGACTCTTGCCCAATTCCATCTGCCTCCCGTGGCCTTTCGCCCACCAATGATCGGCATTGACCCCGCAGGCCATGAACAATGCCCCGAATCGCTTCGGGTAGGGCTCCCGTCCCGCGCGGGCCAGCGATTCCATCCAGGGCAAGGCCATCACGACCCCCGCTCCCCGCAGAAAAGTGCGTCGCGAGAGACGATCGCGGGACGCCTCGGCGGAAGGTTCACTCAGGTCGTGGGCCATCATCTGTTCCTCCTTCATTCGTTTCGCGCCGCTTTGTCTGAAACTGCCGGCTGAGGACGATACTCTCAACCACGCTACGAAAAGAATAGTTTGATGTTTCGAGCTTTACCAGCATTCGTTCGATCAGGGGATCGTCTGAGAGCACCAGGCTCCGCCCCAGCGCATAGGAAAGGAGTTGGCGACAGAAGTATTCGTAAAAGTCCTTTTCGCGATGGGCTCTGATGTAATCCCTCAAGCCCCCGACGCCCTCTCCAAGTGATCCGTCCGGAAACCGGGCCTGCGTGATCACTTGACGGTTTCCCATATCGACGGTTCGTCGCTCGCCCACCGGACCAAACCCCTCGAATACCAACCCGAAGGAATCAAATCGATCATGGCACCCCGCACAACTGGAATGCTCCCGGTGGCGGGCCAATGTCTCGCTCAATGTCATTCCCCCCAGCCCTTCCTCATCCTCGGGCAATTCGGGCACATCAGGCGGCGGTGGCGGAATCGATTCACCGAGCAGTCGCCGCGCCACCCAGTAGCCCCGTTTGACCGGACTCGTCCGCCGACCCGGCGCGTTCATGGTCAGGAACACTCCCATCGGCAACAAGCCTCCCCGCCCGTATTCGCTCGCCCGCTCGAAACGGAACCACTCGCGTTCCCCTCTGCCGGAACTCAGCCCTTGAAAGCCATAGTGCCGGGCCAACGGACCATTGACGAAGGTGTGTTTTCCGTAGAGCAAGGTCCCGAGATTCCCGTCATTCCGAATCAAATCCGTGAGAAAGCGGATTGGCTCTTCAAACATGGCGGATCGAAGTCCGTTATCAAATTCCGGGAAGCGGCCCCGATCTACAGCATTGTGGTTTTCAAAGCGGCGGAAATCCAACCAGTTCGCTCCGAACTCGACCGCCAGCCGCCGGCTTCTGCCATCGCGCAGCATCCGCCTCACTTGCTGCAAGAGATGGCCGGGCTCGCGAAGCCCGCCCTGACTCGCCACGATCGACAGCTCCTCATCGGGGAGGGATGACCAGAGGAAGGCGCTCAATCGATTGGCCAGGGAAACGTCTGTCAGCGGCTCGATGGCCTCCGCCCCCCCGCTTCCCTCCAAAACCCGGAGGAAGAAATAGGGGGAAACGAGGATCCCGACCAGGCTGTCTCGGATCGCGTCTTCATGGGACAGCTCCCGTTGATCGCGCAAGAACCGGTAAAACGCCAGGAGGTCGTCCCGTTCCGAGGCACCGAGGGAGCGCCCGTAGGCTCGCGCCGCGAATCGTTGCACCTCTTGCAGGTGGAAACCCACCGCGTTGGCCTCCGCCCGCTCCAGCCAGCGGATGCGCTCGGCCACACCTTCAAAATAGGTTTCGATCGCCCCGAGAGCCTCCTGACCAGCACCCTCCCGTTCAGCCTTTTCCCGGTATACCCGAGCCAACCTCCGGATCTTTGGTTGGGATGTGGCATCGTCATACTCCGCCCGCGCAAAATCGAAGATTTCATCGGTCATGAACCTCGAGTCCGTCCGCTCGAACCAGAGGAATCCGATGTATTGGCGCCTGGGCGCCTTGGTGACAAAATCAAGTTCCTCCCAAAGCCGGTCGAGTTCCACCCGGTCCCGATCCGTGAGAATCAACCGGTAGAGCGGCCGGTCGTCACGGTAGTAGCCCATCATACTGTGGAACCCGGCGCTCAAGAGCCTACCCTTTTCCTGCTTTTCCCGGGCCTTGCCCAAATAGTCGCGACCCCGCTCAGCGACATAGAACCGATCCGGGATGGCCCTGGCGAATCGCGAGAATCCACGGTGGATAACGGCTTGTTCCTCCGGGTCATCCGGCAGGATCAAGTCGTCGGGAGGAGGCTGGAACAGGGCCACCTGGTCCCGTTTTCGCCGGCCCTCCTTTCTGGCCTCTTTCCGTGCCTCCTGAGACTCGACGATGCGGCGCTCGATTTCATCCGCCGTCATCAGGGTCGCCGGGTCATAGCGAAACCGGTAATTCGAATACTGACGATTCTTCCAAAGCACATAGGTCTGGGAACCGCGGTGCACACCACCGCCCTCGAGATTCCGCACCGCCGGCTCGATCCGGCGACGGATCTCCAACACCTCATCCCGGAGTTGCTCGCACCGTTTTCGAATGTCTGAACCATCGCCCGGAGGAGGGAAGGCGGCGAAGCGATCCTGGAGCATTCGAACCGGGCCCAACGATTCCGCCGGTGCCCGGAGCAAGCTCCAGATCTCTTGAAGGTAGGAGGCACTCACCCCCTCCCTGGCCGCCGTTTGGTTCAAGGAACCCGGGGCGTCCTGATGCAGGTGAGTCCAGGCGGCATGAAAGTAATCCGCCAGGTCCGTGGGTTGATTCCGGTAGAATTCGACGATTCGGAGAACCGCGAACTTATCACGGTCCGTCTCGGTCACCACGGGATGGGGGCTCCAGCTCAGGCCCGTCGGCGTGAAGACCACATGCTCGGCGACCGAACGGGCCGCCTGAAGGTATTTTGTGAACAACCCGCTCGTCACCGAGAGAGACTCCCCGGAGTTGTCAAACCCCGCCTGGTTGGCCGCGTCGATCGGAAACTCCCTGGTCGGCCGAATATCGACTCCTGTGAGATCCTCGACCGCATAATTGTACTCGGCGTTGCTCAAGCGCCGCGCCAGGACCACTCCGGGATCCCCGTCGCGGCGTCGGGCCTCGTTCCGGCGGAAACGAGCGTCCCAACGCAACACCGACTCAATGACGGATTCCCCGGGAAAATGCGTTGCCTCCTCGGGCGGCATTTCGCGGTGCCGCAGCCGTTCCACCACCTCGTTCCAAGCACCGCTTCCGCTGGCAACCGACTCGATCCGGTCAAACGGAACCAGACTGAACTTCGCCTTCGGGTTGTCGCTCCCGTGGCATTCAACACAAAACTCCTGGAGAAATGGCCTGACCTGCTCCTGGAATTCCCCGGCCAGGGCGGTGCGCTCATCCAATCCGTCGCCATCGCCCCCCCCCGCCGCAAGGCCGGTGGGGCGCATCAGCAGGAGTGCGAGGATCGGGAACGCAATCTGGGATCGGATGGAACGCATCTTCAGGCCGGCGACCACGACGGGATGAACTTCCTTACCTAAGCAGAGCCCCCCACTCATGAGAAGACGAAAGAGCACCCTCCGCCGAACGGCGCCTTGCCCGGATCGGAAGGTTCGAAGAGTTAGAAAGCGGGATGTTGATCGATCAAGGTCGTTCCCGCCAACCCCGACCGGCCTTGAAACCCAGTCGCGTCCCGGAGGTGCCTTCCCCAACCGCAGCCTGACAACAGGAAGGGAGCAGCGGAATCAAGAGGGCAGTGGAGCGCCATTGCTTCCTGATCCGGGCCTCCCCTTCGGAAGGATGATGCCCCGTGGCCGTTTGCCGGCTATTCCTGCGATTCAAATGAACGACCGCAGCCACAGGTGTGGGCGGCGTTGGGGTTGGAGATCTTGAATCCGCCCCCCGTCAGATCATCAGAGTGATCGACCACCGCTCCCTGGAGAAAATCGAGACTAAAGGCATCAACCACCACCTGGACACCGTCCAGTTCACTCACCAGATCACCATCGCGCCGCTCGTCGAAGACCATGCTGTACTGCATCCCGGAGCAGCCCCCCTTCTCAACAAAAACGCGGAGCGGCTTGCCGGCATCCTCGGGTTTGTTGGATTGCATATTCCTTACCTCGGCCGCCGCGGCGGCTGTCAGGGTCACCCCATTTGCTGACGGTATCGTGTCTGATGACATCCTGCCCTGAAACTAGCAATACGACCCCGGTGTGTCAAACGACATCCCCGCCCCCCCGGTCCGGAAAGCCCTTGATTCGATCGCACCGCGGCGAGCCCCTCTCTACATCATTTTCATGCGGGGCAGGTCCTGGGAGTCAATGAGTCCGATAGGTTCATTCCGCTCATTGACCACAATCAGGTCGTCGATCGGTTTTGCATTGAAGAGGCGGAGCGCCTCGACCGCAAGGGCATCCGATTGAATCCGGATCGGGTTTGAGGTCATGACCTTTCGCAGCGATTTCATCAAGCCTCCCTCTCCCTCCGTCAGAAGCCTCCGGACATCTCCGTCGGTGAGGATTCCGGTCAATCTCCCTTTTCGATCCGTCACGCTCACACATCCAGCCCTGGCCCCGCTCATGACAAAGAGAGCCTCCTTCACCGAGGCCGTCTGCTCGACGGTTGGATTCCGATCCCCCGAACGCATGATGTCGCCGACACGGGACAGCAAGGCCCGACCGATCGCCCCGGAAGGGTGGTAGCGGGCAAAGTCCTCCCGCTTGAACCCCCGAGCCTTGAGGACCGCCATGGCCAGCGCGTCCCCCATCACCAGGGTGGCCGTCGTGCTGGCCGTCGGCGCCAGATTAAATGGACAGGCCTCCCGGGGCACTGAGACATCGAGGCACCAGTCGCTCGCGCGACCCAGGGTGGATTCCGGCTCACCGGTGATGGCCAGAACGCCCACGTCAAAACGCTTCACCGCGGGAAGCAGGTGAACGAGCTCCTCGGACTCTCCGGAATAGCTGAGGAAAACCACGAGATCCCCGTCCCGAACAATTCCCAGGTCTCCGTGTCCCGCGTCCACCGGGTCCAGGAGGACACTCGTCGTTCCAGTACTCGTCAACGTGGCGGCGATCTTCCGACCGATGTTCCCGGACTTCCCCACCCCGGCGATCACGATCTTACCCCCCTGCTCGATCGTCCCGACCATCGCCCTCACCGCCTGGTTGAAGGTCCGGTCCAGGCGTGAACGAAGGGCTTCCAAGCCGGCAATCTCGGTATCGATCACCCGACGCGCTTCCCGCAGATAACTCACAGAAGGGGAACGTGCCACGCCACCGCCCCGATCGCAAGGATACGGTCGCCCCTCGCCAATGGCTTCCTTCTCTCGACCCGATTCAAGACCGGTCCGATTCGTCGGGATGCTCCCACTCGCTCTGACACTCCCTCTGAATCAACACCGTATCCCCCCCCAAAAGACTCGAGACGCAGTCGCTCAGATCGTGGAGACTGAAGGGCTTGGAGAGGAGTCGTCCCACCCCCCAGGATGGAAGCTCCTCGGCAGAGAGCCCCGTCGAGTTCCCAGTCGTCAGGACAATGGGCAGATCGGGATTGAGCTCGTTCAGTTTTTGGGCCAACGCCAGACCACTCATCACGGGCATTGAGAGATCGGTGATCACAAGCACCACGTTCGCGATCTCCTTCTCCACATATTCAATGGCCAAACGGGCATCGGAAAACGCCTCGCAATAGAAACCGATCCGCTCCAACAGACGTTTTCCAATGTGCAGGACCGGCTCCTGATCGTCCACCAAAACGATCAGCTTGCCCCGCCCCTTCACCAACCGGGATGGCAACGGCTCGCCTTGCTCCTGCCGCCTGCCAGCGATAGGCAGCAACACCTGGAAGGAACTTCCCCGGCCTTCTTCCGACTCGAGTTCGATCATGCCCTCATGCGTCTCGATAATCCCTAGAGCCACCGAAAGCCCCATCCCCGTGCCTTCACCCGCCTTCTTCGTGGTGAAAAAGGGATCAAAGATCCGATCCCGGAACGTTGCTGGAATCCCACACCCAGAATCCTCGACCACCATTTCGATGTAGTGGCCACTTGGAAGCCCACTCCGGCCAAGAGGAGCCTCCGACTGCAATTCGACCACCCGGCATCGAGCCTCCACCCGGCCCGGGTCGACGCCATAGCTTTGACAGGCGTTCATCATCAGATTCACAAACACCTGTTGCAATTGGGTGGCATCACCGGAGACCCTCGGTAGATCCTCCTGAAACTCGAAAACCAATTCCATTGAAGCAGGCACCACCGTCTGAAGAAGCTTCACGGACTCATCCAAGATGGGATTCATATCCACCAGTCCCTTTTGAACCGGCTCCATCCGGCTGAAGGTGAGGATCTGGGCCACCAATTCCTTTCCTCGTCGCGCCGCACCCAAAGCCCGTTCCAATCCGACCCGCGACACATGATCTTCATCCAGATCCTCCAGGGTCATTTCCACGTTTCCGAGCAGCACCATCAGGATGTTGTTGAAGTCATGAGCCACCCCGCCCGCCAGGGTGCCGAGTGCTTCCATTTTCTGGGTTTGAAGAACGTGAGTCTGCAACTCATTCCACCCCGACAGATCACGAATCGAGATCACAATCCGCCGTTTCTCCTCGAACGGGGCGGCCGTGGCGTTGAGCTCGACGGGGAATTCCCGTTCCAGCGAATCACGGGCGAGACTCTCCCACCGGAGTGCTTCCTGGGAAACATCCGAGATCTCCTCGACAACCTCCCACCGCTCGGAAAGGCGCGGCAGAAACCCGAACACCTGCGTCCCGATCAACCCTTCCCGTTGTTCCCGAAACATCGTGCAAGCACCGTGATTGCATTCCACGATCGTGCCAAAAA
>DEAY01000374.1 GCA_002348345.1 Verrucomicrobia bacterium UBA2970 | reverse complement strand
GATGCCATCATTCGGCCGAAAGCCACTCGATCTTCCGAACGAGAAGACCAGCGGGGGGAATCAAGCCACAATCCCTTCCGTTTTCGCAACGATTTTATTTCATGAGCGACATCTCACCTCCATCACATGCGCCTTCAGCAGCAAAAAACAGACCGATGCAACCTCATGGTATCGGATTACCGTCTTCGCCGAGCCCGTTTCTTAGCCTCAAGTAATCGGCTCGCCGTGGAAGGAGCTTCCGCTTGATCCGGCTCCTGAAGCCGAGGCACCTTCGCCGTCTTCAAGCCCGCGTCCAATTCTGGAGCGCCTTTTATTGGCAACGACCGGTTCTCTTGAAAGGGCCTTTCCACCAAGGAGGTCGAGGGTCGGATCCTGACTTCGCGTTCCTGATGAGCACGGACTTGGTCTCTGCGATTCAACAGGGCGCTCAGCGATTCATCTCGTTGAGGCAGAGGTTTGGCTTGATTCCAAAAGGCAATGCGCCCGATCACGCTACGCCAAGCCCGATCCCACTGCTCGCGATCGATCTGGATTCGTCTCAATCCGATGTCGAGAGGAAGCAGGAGGATGGCGAACTTGAGCAACCACTCCCAAAGATTCAGCGGCTGAAAGGTCTCCCGCCGATCATGGCCGAATGGATTGGCGGTCGCTGTCATTTCTGGGAATACCGTTCCTCCAGAGACCTCAGCAAGCCGATTCAGCAAATCCCATCGCGTCGCACCCGTCGAATACTCAGGCGAAGCATTGAGGCTTGCCCCGATCATCTGGGTTCCCAAGAGCCGCTCTCCCTCCATATGCATGAGGTTGATCGTATAGGCCCCGACTTGACTGGCATCAAAGCGAGCCTCATATCGCCCCGGCGCCGTTTGTTCGATACGGAGGGCCTGACTCTCGCCATTGGGATTCATCACTCGGGCATTCAGCTCCAAGAAATTCCGAAAGTTTCCCTGCTCGTCAACCGCCTCAACGGAAATCACGCCTCGCCCCTTGTCGATGCTCACTTCCGATGCAAAATCGGTATTCTCCACCCGTCGCAATGCCCATTGCGCGATCTGTGACCAAAACTGCCGATACTGACCCCATTCCAGCCAAGAGCTTGCCCACCGCGCCTTGGCGTCGGAGGTAAAGGCAGCGGCTCGACCCAATCCGTATTGCCAATGGGCCAACAACGGATCCCCCGATTCGGTCAGAAGCGGGACCTCTGCTCGGCCCTTCGCCGTCGTGGCAACATGTCCCCGCAAGAGAGGAAACTCTCCACTAAACCCTCGAATGAGCTCAGTCCCCGCCGCCCGTTGCGGTCGAAAGGAGTTCTCAGAGATCGCCGACTTCAGAATCACCGAAGTCTCCTTGATGAAGATCTGGGGGAGCCGGTCCGGTGACCTCACATCATAAAAGCGCCCTCCCCCCTGCTCCGCAATCCATTGCATGATCTCCGGGCCGGCATGTCCAGCAATGAGCACGCTGCTGACGGTGATACGATCACCTCGAAGCGCTTCCATCAACGCCTCCGACGGGGCCCCCGGATCGCCATCGCTGAACACGATCAGATGCTTGAGGTTCGCGGTCGACTCCCGCAACCCCTCATGAGCCATCGTCATAATATTGTGAAAACTTGGAAGATCTCCTTGATTCATACCCATGATTCGCTGCCCCAGATCCTTCCCTTCTCCAATCTTGGTCATCGGGAAGAGCCACCTCTCCTGGCCATCCCACAATACAATCCCCAACTCATCATCCGGCCCCATGGCATTCAACACTCCCAACGCCACCTGCCGAGCCACTTGATTGCCATCGTTGAACTCCATTCCGTGCATCACCATCGCCAAGGCCCCATTGGGCAGTACTTTCTTGCTGCTAAGTTCCATGTCCACCGGCAAGGTCCGCTCGAGAGGCGTTCCTCGATAACCGCCAGCGGCATAGGCTTGATCACCTCCCACACAAACCAATCCCACTCCAAAATCGCGCACCGCACTCTCGACTCGACGCATGACAACGCGCCCTAAATCTCCCGCTGCAATGTTGCTCAGAAAAATCGCGTCATAACTTTGGATCTCTGCCAGGGAGTCGGGAAAACCAGATAAGCCAGCGTGGATCACCTCCAGCTGCGATGACCGCAACGCATCGGCCAGGGCTTGATCCTCCGTCGGTTGATTGGAAACCAGAAGAATCCTCGGGTCTCCCATCACATTCACAAAATTAATCGCTCGATTGTTTTGAGCAACGCGATCCCCCGGGGCAATGATTTCAACATCATACGTATAGAATCCGGCATTCGGAAGCGTCTGGGGAAACGCCAACAAATTCTTTCCTTTCTCCAACCGCACCTCTTGCTCCCCCAGAAGTTGGTGGTTGCGAAAAAGCCGGACCCTGGCCGGACCCGGCTCATCCGACAACGCAAAAATCTTCGCCTCAAACGTGGATCCCTTTTTGACGTTTCCCGGCAGTCCCAATCGTTGTACCGCGATATCCCTTCGGCGATCGGCTCCCAGCGGCACGACATCCAGAGAGACCTCCAGCGGTTGGGCGGCAGCAATCGCGGTCAAGGAATCTCCCAAGTTCTCGT
The DNA here is from genome assembly GCA_002348345.1 of Verrucomicrobia bacterium UBA2970. Classification (GTDB taxonomy): domain Bacteria; phylum Verrucomicrobiota; class Verrucomicrobiia; order Limisphaerales; family AAA164-E04; genus UBA2970. The sequence goes on along the minus strand of DEAY01000374.1, from coordinate 4,752 downwards.
TTCCGTCCGATACCAACATCATTCGCTTCTGGCCATACTGAGGAAAGCTCGCTGTCGCCAACCGGATCGCCGCGGCAATGTCCGTACGATCCGTTTCCAATACCGCTTGAATGGCTCCCAATTCCACCCGTTCCTGGACCATCTGTTCGATTCCCGCGTCACCACCAAAAACCAAGACACCCGCCATGTCGTTTTTCATCTTCCCGACAACGGCTTCATTCACATATTGAATTGAGGCCTCCTGCTGGTCCGCCGGAACCGACTGGGATCGATCCAGCAGGAATATGACGTTCATGCCCTCCTGCGGTCTGAGCCATTGCAGTCCCGCCACGGAAAGGCAAATCGCTGTCACTCCCAGCAAACGAAAAAAGGTCGCCACCCAAATCCGGATCCGCCCCACGGAAGAATCCGACTGAAACGTCAGCCATGCCACCCATGACACCGCCAGCGGGAGGCAAATCAAGAGGCTGGGATTTGAAAATTGAAGGTTCACTCTTTCTCCGAACGCCGGACCAGTTTCTGGATCCGATGATTGCCCGAATCCGCGACCCATAGATGACCCTGTGAATCAAGATCAATTGACCATGGATTACTGAACTCTCCGGGGGCCAGCCCCGGTTTCCCAATGATCTCTAGCGGTTGGTGATCGGGGCCAAACACCTGGATACGGCTGTTCCCAAATTCACACACATACTGAAAACCCTTTTCGTCGATCCGAATGTCATACGGATAACTCAGCTCGCCCAATTCGTTTCCTGGCCGCCCGTATTGAGCAAGTGGCCGCCCCTCTTCATCAAACACCTGAATCCGGTGGTTACACGAGTCGGCAACAAAAATTCGATTGTCCGGGCTAATGCCAATACCCTCCGGTCGATTGAAGGCACCAATGCCACCGCCCGCCTCGCCGAACTGAAGCACGAATTCATGGTTGCCCCCTCGAAACCGCTGTAACCGCTCCACCTGCTGGAATTCACTCACGATCAAATCGCCGTCCGAAAGCACTCCCACACTTCGCGGAAACGCCAATTGCCCCGCCCCTCGCCCCGTGACACCCCATTGTGTGATCAACTGCCCCTCCACGTTGTAGTGATTGATTCGCGCATAGTGAGGTTCAACCACAATCACATAACCATCGGCATCCAAACCCATCCCTTTCGGCCGACCTCGCTCGGTCTCTGGCATTTGCCAGAAGCTGATGTAGTCGCCGCTCGCGGAAAAGCGTTGCACCCGTCCCGTCATATCAACGACAAACACCTCGTCCCGTTCATCCACAACAAGGGATCTTGGCTTGTTGAATTGCCCGACACCCGTGCCCTTAGATCCCACCACCTCCGCGTGAGAAAAGAGCTGACTCTCCAACTGCGGTTCAAGATCTTCCATTCCCCGGCATCCCATAGCGGTTGCCCCCAATGCCATGACGACCAATCCTCCTGCCGCACCGAATCGACGCACGATCTGAGTCCCACGCTTCAAAACAGAATAGAGTAGCGCGGGGAGAAGCCCCATCAAAATCAGGAGCAAGCAGGATGAATACACCTGGCTGTTGTGCCCATAGTGGAGAAGATTAAAGATACTCAGCCCCAAAGTCTCGACCCCTGGAGGAATCAGAAAAATTAGAATCTCTACTTCCCATAGACACAAGATGTAGAGGATCCACCACAAGACCAGAATCGATCGTCCAGCCGATGGCCAAAGCACCAGCCAAAAGCAGCGTCCAGCAGGGATGCCCTCGAGGGATGCCATCTCGGACCATCGAGGATCAACCCCTTTCAGGGCAAGGTCTCCTCCGCTCACGCCCAAGCCGAGATACCGGAAGCCCACCCCAATCAAGACGACGCCCCATCCAAGATCGACGCCCGCGGCATAAAGCCAATTGTTGGCCACCGCGAGATGGGCACCAAGCAAGGTCCCCGGAATGATCAGTCCCCCCCAAAAAAGGCGAGGCCACCGCATTCGGGAACTGAGCAACCCCAACCCCAGTACCAGGCTCGCCGAAAGGCCTGCGAAGAGAATCGAGAATCCGATCGCTCGCTGACTGGCTCGGGCGGTGGCCAACAGGTGATTCCATGTTTCTGGCGTGCCAACGAGCCGCCCCAAGGGAACGGCGAGGCCGAAAAGAAACACGACACATGAGACGACCCCAACCAGCCCCATCAAAGGGGTTCCCAATCGCTCCCGAAAAAAAGGAAAGGGGTAGGAAACCCCTTCCCGATGGCGGCCCAATTCCGTCCGCATTAGAAGCACACTCAAGAAACCCGCGATCAAGACGAAGGGCAAACTTAACCGACTGACAGCGCCCAGGTTCATTTCCGTATTGAATCGAACAAAAACCTCTTCCGGCAGAACCCGCACCTGCAGAATCCCCGGTACGGCAAGGTTGTTCACACTCAACGCAAAGACGAACAGCATCCCCCAAAGCAAAGGTCGCTTCAAAGCGGTCGCCAAGAGTTTGAGAAAGTCAATCCCGCCCAAGAAGGGATCGATCAAGAGCATCGATCGAATCAACGTCCGCCGCCGAGCCCACAACAAAAAATATCCGATCGGCCAATGCAACAGCATCAACAAGATGACAGCCCCCGGCATCGAATAGTACCAATTCTGCCCCACTCCCGGAATCGCTCCAAAGACTCGAAAACAATCGAGCCACACGCTGATCATCAGAAACTGTGGCAACAAGAGATTGATCCCGGCGAGCACGGGAATCCATCGGGCCCACCGTTGTGGGAGGACTAAGGATAAGAGGAGCACCGCGACCGAGGCCAGTCCCGCCAAGAGCGTCGCGCTCGTGCCCAGCAAAAGCGTGTTCTGCAAGAGAGCCCCATTCATCAGATCAATGCCCTTTGGCGCTAACGAAAAAAGGTTTCTCCCAACCAATCAAAGGCCTCTTCAAACCCCTCCAGCACTCGCGGCCAGTCGGGTTCCAGGCGACCTCCGGCTTGCCACATGGTCCCCTCCAAGGCGCCCATCTCAACCAGCCGGTTTACCGTCCGGTCATCGCTCAGGTAATCCAACAAGATCTCTCCGTTCCGACGATGGGGTGCCTCCTTGACGAGCGCGGCACTATTAGCAATCGTCGGAAACTCCGCCGCCAATGCCAGCGCCCGGATCGGCCACCCATTGTTCCTCCCCACCCCCACGTCGTCGGAATCGGTCAATCCAATCCACGCGTCACCCCTTCCCACCAATGCCACCACCGCCGAGTTTCCATCGACCACCTTGCACTCATTGCTGATGAGCTTCCGACACCACGCCTGCCAATCTTTGGTTCCCCATGCGGCACGGAGAGCCATCAAGTGAGTCAGGGTCGTCCCATACAACGGATATGCCATGACAACGCGGCCCCGCCAACGAGGGGCCACCAACTCGCCCAGGCTTTTGGGAATCTCGGACGCCGCAACTCGATTCGTATTAATGACCAACCGCCGGGTTCGGTAGCCAAAAGACCGGATACTGCCTTCCTCCAACACCGATCGCCTCGCGAGCCGCCTCACCATCATCTCCTCGTTGCTCCAGAAAACATCACAACGCGGTTTCTTTTTTTCCGCCACCAAACGATTCACCAAACCGGTGGTTTTTACGGATTCCGAATCATAGAGCGGCAACACCTCGATGCCGGTCGCGATGGTGAAGTCTCGGAGAATCTCAGCAGCGTAAACCTGATCCTGAGAGGTATAAACAACGACCGATTCATCTGGCTCCCGGCTGCAAGACGACAACAACAGAAGCGTCAGCAAACATCCGATTCCTTTGTTCCAATGGTAATGCATTTTGGTTGAGCTAGACTGTCCGCCGATGAAAATACCACCACTCAAGCATCATGCCCCCAAGGGCGGCCAATGCAATCCAGCGCCAAATCTCCATATCTACAGGCCGCTCCAGGGTCGCCTTCACCCGTCGACCATTGCTGACACGCAGTGCGGAACGAGGTCCCGTATCGCTCTCAGCCGCATCAAGCAAATTAGCGGCAAACATGGAGGCATCGGGTCCCTCCCCTACTCGATACAATCCACGCTCTAGGGTATTTGCGTAAATCAGACCCTTGAGCTCGCGATTCAGAACAACCGACTCCGTTTCGCCATGCGGCCGTTGGATCGTCACGGTCGAATCACTGTCACCCCATCCCATCTGAATCGGCTGACCGGTCGCGACATTAACCTCTCGAGCCCGAGATAATGCGGGATTGAGCCACCTCACCGCATTGGCCATGAAGATCGGAAAAGAGACCCGAAGCGGCCAAGTCGACTGCAAGGTGTCAAAGCCAATCCAGAGCCTTCGTTGGCTCCCTTGCTCTCCCGCCACAATCAACGGGAACCGCGCCGATTCCACCAGCCCCTCCCCCCAGAAAGGGGGGGAAACCGCATAGGCCTCGGCGATTTCAACCTCATCAAAGGTCACGAACCGAAGCAGCGGATGGGCCCCTTTCCAATCAACCACCGCCGGACGTTCCGTCCGTTCCCAACGACGAAACCAATTCGTCGGCACAAGGTTGATGGCCAACACATTTCCCTCGGGCCACCTGAGAGGGGTCACGCCATCCAACACCGTGATGTCAAACCCGGACGGGTCCGTCGCAGGATCCGGGGAAACGCTTACCGAGACATCTCCCGCCAACTCGATCGATTTTTCCAGGAAACGATTGCCCTCGGAAAGAAGCAAGGCCTTGGCAGGCCTGGGCAGGAGACTCACCACGTCAACGACATTGTCCACGCCAAGATCATCCTCAAGGTCAAGGGTCAGGGAAAAAACTCCGTT
>DEAY01000037.1 GCA_002348345.1 Verrucomicrobia bacterium UBA2970 | reverse complement strand
GTCTGTTCCGGTCGATCTCGAAACCGGGCATGGAACCCGATCGCCCATACGATGCCGGGGAGCGCGAAGATGGTGAAGGCCCAACGCCACCCCAATGGTGCCATGAGCATCCCAGTGAGCCCCCCTGCAAGGATCGCCCCGATCTGCATTCCAGCCGCGAGCACGCCGCAGGCAATCGACCGCTGAGCCAACGGCATCCAGTGACCGACCGAATTGCAGGCCGCCGGAAACATCCCCGCCTGGGTCGCACCCATGAGCAGTTGAGCCGCGATCAGAAGACCGAATCCCGGAGCCACTCCGATCCCCATCGCGGCCACCGACCACCCGACTCCAAAGAACGTGAGTGCACGCCGTGTTCCATGCCGGGCGGCGAATCCCCCGCTGGGCACCTGAAACAATGCATAGGTCCAAAAGAATGCCCCCATGAACCAGCCCGATTGTTCCAGGGAAAGCTCGAGTTCGGTCCGGATGGTGCTTTCCGCGACCCCAACAGCGTTGCGGCAGAGGTAGGCCAAGGCTGCAGCGAGCGTCAACCACCCCATGGTTCGGTAGCGAACCCTTGTACTCGCTTCACTGGTCATGTTCATTATCGATCTCTGGATTCACTCGACCAACCAAGCGCCGGCACGCCTCACCCCCCCCATCATTGCCCTAGCCAAGCCGCCCGACTCAGCCTCTACTCCCCAACGGCTCCACCCAGGTTTTCTGGACCCTAAGTAATCCGTCGAATCGCGTCCGTCATGGCTTCCAGCAATCGTTCGAGGCTGCCCTGGTCAAAAGGAGTTTGCCAGACAGGATAGAGCTCCTGGTCATAGCACTCGGCCGGAGGCAAATAGCCGATCGAGCCATTGATCAGGTTCATACACACCAGCGTGAGTTGAGGAAAACGCCGACGCAATTCTTCCTGGAGAACGGAGTAGGCTTCGCAACAACAGCCCACCAAAACCGCCTCGCCCAAGCTCCAGACATAGAGAGGTAAATCGTATCCTGTTCCATCTCCGATCCCCCTCCGAATATCCCTCTTGCGGCGAAGCCGCTCCTCCAAAGTCCTGTCGGAACACGCTTGACGCTGTCGCTCCAGTTCCTTGGCGACCGGCCAATCCTTCAGAGGGAGGCTGACCGATGTCTGAATGACCCTTAGTTCCCGTGGAAGCTCGCGCGCCCTGTGCTGCCAGATCGCCAGACTGGCACCTGATTCCACGGTATTCACATAGTCAAGCCGGGTGCCTGCCGGCTCCATTCCCTGAAGGGCTGCCATGGTGGCAAAGGCCAACTGCTGCCCATGGCGGTCAGCCACATCCAGGTCGCCCACATACTGATATCGCGGGGCCAGATCACCACAGGCGCCCAACATGAACAACGCGGGTGCGCCGGTGAGTTCTTGGAGCGTGTCCCGCATGGCTCCCACGTAGTCCGGCGAAATGGCCGTGTTCTGATGGGCGAGCGTCGTGGGGTGGCAGGCATAGTGAGTCAACGTGGCCCGAATTCGTCCGGTAGAATCAGTGAGGCGGCCCACCAACAAGGTATCGTCAGGTTTCCCCTCGGGGTTATAACCGCAAACCACTCGATTCCGTTGGGGGTCAGGATCCGGAAAATCCCGGAAACTTGCCAAATTGCAGGTCCCCTTCCCCCAATCAAGCACCCCTTCGAAAGAATTCTCTCTGGCCTCCTGGACCGCCTGGAAGGCCGCTTGAAAAAGATTCTCCCGCCACTCACCCAAGATCTCACTACCCGGCAACTCCTCATCCATCTCCATCAGCGGGGGAGCCGAATGAGTATGGCTGAGGGCGAAGATCAACTTCTCAGGCGGTAAGGCAAGCTCCTCCAAGAGTCGAATCGAGAATTGACGATAGGTCTCGGGCGTCCGCCACCAACCGAGATCGGCGTCAATGAATACCAAGGGAACCTCGTCGGATGACGTCGCCAAGGTCAATGTCTTGAGAACGAGGGAACGGTGAATCGAATCGGCAACATCGTGTTTCGCCGCCCCCCAATTGCGAGCGTAGATACCGACGGGGGGGGTGATGTCCTTGTGCCCGAGACCCATCCATCCGTGAAATGAAGCATGAGAAAATCCGGGCTCATTGATTTGGCTCATGGTTCGATTCTCGCAAAGCCACCCGTGATCCGAAAGTGTTTTAGGCCCAAGGGCGAAACAGCGTTTGACGTTGCCTCCCCATTGGAAACCAGGCAACTCGCTTCCACCCAATCCCTGAACTACTTCCAAAAACCAGTCGCCTCCTCGCGGTGTCCCCGCCGCTTAATGGCTCGGGAATCCCTTTTGAGCCTCGACGAGAGGTATCTGTCCGAACGCCGGTGCCAACGTAATCCGGATCAAGCAACCTCCATCAGGAGCCGTTGAACCACCACTCAGATCGGTTGGATCGGACTGAGTCCGTTTCTGCTTTGATCAGGCCCCGCTGAAAAAACAATATAGAAGATGACCAGCGACAAAGAAATGGTTCACTCCGAAAGGTTGTGGTCTGCGATCCGCAAAAGCCCGACAAGGTTCCCTCCACAAACTCGCAAACCCGTCCGCTCCGTGGCATTCCGCTTTCCTTCCGCTTGAAGCGAGTCATGGCTCATCGACATCCATCCCCATGATCACACTCCGTGATTTGAAGATACCAAAAAACCTTATTCTTGTCGTTTGCGAGCCGCCCGAATTGCCGCCAACTCTTCAGGGCTGGCCAGCCCATCCCCGTCGGTATCGTATCGAAGCAACCCTGAAGGGCCCGATTCCCCTTCCTTGCGCCCGCGCTCTCGCCCGGGCAATCGGATCAACCAATGGTGCGCGATCCCACCGTACAATCCTTTGAGTTTCCCTGATTTGATCGCCCCCATCAGAGCCTCTTTCTCATCTCCATCGAGCTCCCCGTTCCCATCGGCGTCATACTGCTTCTTAATGATTCCAGACTCGGTCGGCCCGGCGACTGCCCACTCGTCCCCGTCAATCCAACCGCTCTTGTCCTTGTCATATTTGGCCAACAGTTCTTTGGGATGTCGCTCCCGTGAGCGACCTCTCCGTTCACCGGCTTTCGCCTGACGGGCTAGGCGCATCGTCTCCCGTTCAAGCGCGTCAAGCCGACCATCTTTATTGGCGTCAAACTCGGCAATCAATTGGCTTCGTCGGTCCTCGAATTCCCTCTGGCTCTCGCTCTGCGATAGAGCCAAGAACGAGACCATAAAGGTCATCGCCCCTCCGATCATCCAGTTTTTTCTAAAAGCACTCAATGGGGTCATCATCTCCTCCAATCAACTCTTGCACTGTCAGGTCGTTTCGCCGCAGGTCATTCCCCTCAACCAAGCCTATTTCACTTTGTATTCAACGGTCGCCAGCGCACTCCAGTCCCCGTCGATATAGGTTCGTGCCTTGACCTGGGTGGTCGTTCGAAGCGGGATCGGCTCAGCGTATTCCAATGCCCTCAAGGAGATACCACCGCCCACTGATCGCGGATCGGTTCCATCCAAGGTGAGATAAACCTTGCCAAGGTTATCGGGAACAGAAACCTCTAGAGCCTGGCCCCGCTTGATTCTTCCTCCCGGCCGTTTGAATCGCGGAGGCGCGACATCAGGCCACAAGCCCTGAGCATAAAGCTGCCCCAGAACAATGCCACTTCGGCGGGGAATGTATTCCTCGAGGATTCGTTGAACCTCCGCCTTCCAATCCGTTTGGTTCAGCGGCCCCTCCGATCGTCCCCGGCGGCGCCCTGAGGCGTCCCCCCACCGGGCCGATTCACAAACGACGGCCGTTTCCAACTCACTCGCCCGCTTCAGAAATGCCTTTCGCATCACCCTCGGGGTCAATAAGCCGTCATTGAAATAGAGGGTATAGATGTGATCGGCGACCGCCATGCGGAACTCCGGATTCGCCACGGCCTTTTCCCAGATCCATTGAGGGCTGGTGCGTTCAAATGAACGCCCGGTATTGAAGGGCCCCGTGCGATCCTCGCGGACATCCAGGAACGTATGCTCCGCGTCCCAGACAAAAAACTTGAAACCCTCATTGCTCCCCCGCCGGCGGATCCCATGCCAATTGTTGGGGGTCTGATTCCCTCCGAAACTACTGATCGGCGCATCCAGATTGCCACCGTAAAAAATCACCATCATGTAGGTAATCAGATTGTCCAAATCGATATAGGTCTGGAGCTCGTCGCTGGGCGTTCCGTCGGGATTCCGTCCCAGAAGGGCGAAGTAGTGCTCATTGTGCTCCAGTCCTTTTGAAACAATGTCGAAGATCCCGCGCCAGGCCTCCATATCCCCGTCGGTGGGAATCAAGGTATAGGTCGCTCTCCGCACGGTTCGCCCGGAATCCACTTTGATGACGTCATACTCGGTCTTGTCTCCTCCCAGATAGGTCTCTCCATAGGAGGCTTCGGGGCGTTCACAGGTGTTGTAAATCCCCCAATACATTCCATTGAGGAACAAATGGTAAAACTCCCCTCTCGCCCCAGGTTGCCCCATGGCGAGGTGCAAATCCCGATTGAACTGGTCCCGAATAAAAATGCCCCGGGGATCGCCGGAATTGCTCCATGAGTAGTTCTGAAAGGTTCGCAGATCAATGTTGTCAAAGCGCTTGGCTCCCTTCTTCCCGAACAAAGGATACGTCAACTTGGAGGGCCCGTAGACGTCACGGAAGAAAAAGCGAAAGGCATGTTTCGGGTTGGAAAGATCACGGCTGAATCCACCCCGGATCCGGATCCCCGCCTCCACCTGAAACCCCTCATCGCTGTCAGCCTCGATCATTTCGATTGAACATGGCCGTTCCCATTCACGCCCCTGTTGGCCGGGATTCGAGTAGATCCCGCTCTCCGCACCAAATAAGTGGTCCATCTCGGTGACCACTGAAATACTCGGAATCGATTTGAGCCCTTCAACAAACTGATCTCTGAACCGGGGATCCTCGATGATTCGAGGGTCCATCCCGTAGTCCACTCGGTTTTCCCCCCACGCATAAGGGAAGCCGACTTCGGGCAAATTGTCGGCCGACTGTCGAGCCACATCACTAGCAAAGATGTAGGAGTGGGTCTTGACCTTTGCCGGAAGATAGCCGTCGCGAAAAGCGCTAACCCTGATGACCGTCGTCGCCGCAATGGGAATCGGCTCCTGATAGGATTGGCCTTCTTCAAGGGTCGGTTCCGCCCCGTTGGTGGTGTAGCGAATCTCGGCTCCCTTGGTCTTCGTCTTGAGACTC
>DEAY01000226.1:5528-19522 GCA_002348345.1 Verrucomicrobia bacterium UBA2970 | reverse complement strand
GAGTGGTACTCCCACCGGGACTCGAACCCAGATCAACGGTTTAGGAAACCGCTGCTCTATCCACTTGAGCTATGGGAGCAACATGCTGCTCAAAACCAGTTGCCAGATTGTTTGCTGAACAAACCAAAAAACGAGACCAAGAGCTCGCGAGTGACCAATGTTTGCTCCGGATGGCACCGATGTGCCGCTCTTCGCTAAGCAGCCGAGCCGGTAGCCTAGCGGACGGGTCGAACGAAGATCAAGCTTCCTGACCCTACCGTCATCTAGGGAGGGATGGGTGTTGCCTCCCCCAGGAAAGGTTGGCTTTGGTTTCCGATGATGGGTGCGGCACCTCATCATCTTTCTCTATGGTAGGATGTTCGGCACTTGAACCGGGGTCGCTTTCTCGGAGGATCCGGATGTTCGTCAAAGAGATGGGGGCGTTTCATGCTTGTATGTGAGCCCCGTTTCGCAACGATTGAGTTTAGAACCCTATGAAGAATGCAACCTTGAGACGTCGTGATTGGATCAAGTCGGCCGGTCTTCTCGGCCTCTCGGGCGCGGCAGGCGGCGTTCGATTTATCGATGGGCGGGCGGATGAGCCGCCGGTCATTCCCATCGGCACTCAGCGCCAGCTCTGGTGTGATGATGCCCTCATTGCGGTCAATGGCGGGGCCCAGAGAACGTTGCATCAACCGCAAAAGGTCAACGACGGGCAGCCCGTGCTTGAGCTCGACCAAGAATGGGAAGCCTTGGGAACTCCGATCCTAGGGACGGTGATGCGGGATCGGGGACGATTTCGGATGTGGTACCGCGGAGGTGGCGGCGGACCGCACGGGGGGGTTTGGTGTTATGCGGAATCCGACGATGGTCTGGAATGGGACAAACCCGCCCTTGGGTTGGTCGAATACCAGGGCAGTCGGCAAAACAATATCTATGTGGTGGGTCAACCGCAGGCCTTCACACCGTTTGTTGATCCCAATGAATCCATTCCGGCGCGTCGATACAAGTCGGCGGTCAATTCGCTGCGGATCGACACCGGATTGGCTCATTCGCCTGACGGGTTGGGATGGACTCAATTTCGCGACGGAGCGGCCATTACTGGACGAGCCTCCGACACGATCAGCCAAGTGTTGTGGGATCCCTTTGCGCGGGTTTATCGGCTCTACACCCGAACGGATTATGGGACGAACCAAACCGGCGAAGTTCGTGGCACCCGGGATATGATCGCCGCCGCCGATGCCGATCTGTCGGATCCGAAGAGTTGGCGTAAGGTCCGGGAGTGGTGTCTTGGGTGGGAAAAAGGGGATCGCGACTATCATCGGGTGCGGCAGCTTTACAGTGTCAATGGTTGGATTCACGAGGGGGTGCAGTTCGCTTTGATCTGGGCCTTGGAACTGGGGCCGGTCGATCAGAGCGACGGGGAAAAACCGGTTCGAGAGACGATGAACGCTTATCTCGCCACGACGCGAGATGACCAAGAGTGGAACCTGGAATGGGTTTATGGTGGCCGTCCCCTGATCCCGCCCGGCGTGCCCGGGCGGTTTGATTGCCGATGGATTCAAGCGGCTCCGAACATCATTACCTGGAAGGACAAACACTGGCTCTATTACGTCGGTCTGGCCCGATCCCATGATGGTCAGTGGAGCCCGCGCATCACCGGGCCGAAGGGTGGCATCGGCCTGGCCACGATTCGACGCGATGGGTTCATTTCGTTGCGCGCCGGAGCACGAAGCGCCTCGGTGACGACCAAGGCATTGCGGTTCAACGGCAACCGGCTCACCGTCAATGCCCTCACCCAGGGAGGAGGCCACGTTGCGGTCGAGCTCCAGGATGCCGTCGGGAACCCGATCCCCGGGTTCGCGCTGGCCGACTGTGAAGGCCTCGTGGGTGAGGAAGTCGATCGGGTCGTCCGCTGGAAAAGGGGCAGTGCTGTGAGCGGCCTCGCGGGGCGGCCGATTCGAATGCGTTTCGTGCTGCGCGATGCCGACCTCTTTTCAATCAAGTTCGATGATTGAGGGATCGGATCCGTAGGGCACGGATCTCCCCTGATGGGCAAGTCAAAGGGTTACCGAGGAACCAGCTCGGTTGGGCGGCCTCGCATGGGCTGGATTGTCGTTTGCCCATGACGGATCACGATCGTGATCGCGCCCTCCGTTCCTGTAAAGAGGATCCGTGTCTGGTCGGAGTGAAAGGATTGGCGGAGATGGTCGACCCATCGGGTCCCCTTTTGGTTGGCGCTCCCGGTCACGATGACAATTCGAGGATTGAGTCGGCCCAGCACATGGGGATTGGCGGGAGCGGAATTCGCCGGGAGCCCCAGACAGATGATGTCGACTTCGAGGTCGGGTCGACCGATCAGGAGTGCTTGTTGCGAATGCCGGGCGAGATCTGAGATCAGGAGGATGCGGATCTTGTTGATTTCGCCAAGGAGCACGAGCGGCGCTTCATCAGCCGCCCCGTTTTTTGTGTCAGGCCGGGGATGGAGAATCTTCCACTTTCCAAGCGATTGAGGGGCGGAGACCTTGCGGACGGAATACCCGTCGGATTCGAGTGAGGAAATCAAGGATCGGTAGAAGGTCGATCGGTAGCGGATGGGACTGACGACGATTTGGGATGAGTCGCTGTTGGGACCATTGGCCGCGAGCCACTCAAGGTGCTTTTTGTCGCCGTGGGTGAGCAGGTGGTTTTCAAATCGAGCGGTGAGAGGAAGCGCCCTCAGGAACGGGTTGACATAGGCGTCTTGGCACCAAGCGGGGCCTCCGTCAATCATCCAGTCCGATCGAATGCCGGGTTGATCAATGAAGATGCCGTCGCCTTCGGGAATCGGGAGGATCGAGATGCGGGTTTCTTGATGGGTCTTGACGAGCGTATGGGCGAGGCCCAGCAGGAGGGCCGTCGATCCGGTCAGGAGGACCATCTGGGTCATCCGTGATGACCGCGAAAGGCTCCATCCGATGAGCGTGCTGTAATAGACAAAGTGAAGGCTCAATGGAGGCTCGGGAACGAACCAGTGGCCCCCCGGAACGGCGGCGAAGGATTGGCTGAGAGTGATCAGACTCTCCATCCAGAACCAGGCGCTCGAGTTGGCGATTTCAGTCAACGGGGAGAAGCATGGAGCCAACAACAAGGCCATCATGGAACTGGCGAGGGTGAGCCCTGCCAGGGGCACGAGCAACAGGTTGGCGAGCAAGCCGATGGGGGTGAAAAGGTGAAAGTAGGTAGCGATCAGAGGGAGCGATCCCAGCCAGGCTGAGAGAGAGAGGGAGAACGCCGAGAGAATCTTTTGAATCCCTTGAGACAGGCACGCTCGAAATCCCGAACGCATCGATTTCGGAGTGAGTGATTCTCTTCGGAGGATGAGCGCCTCGAATTCATGGAGTTTAGGAAAAACCAGGGAGATACAGGTCACCACGGTAAAAGAGAGCTGAAAGCCCGGTTGGAACAGTTGTAGCGGGTCCACCAAGAGCAGACTAATGGCCGCGGCACCGAGGGAATTGAGGGCGTCCGGAGGTCGCTTGAGCATCCATCCCAGAAGCACGATGGTGCTCACGGTAGAGGCACGCACGGCGGAAGCGGGAGATCCGGTGGCCAAGGTGTATAGCCACAGGGCGGGGATGATGAGAAAGCCCGCGTGTCGACGAGGAATGCCAGAGCATTTGGCAAGAACCACCATGAGGCCGGCGATGAGGGCGACATGAAGGCCGCTGATCGCGAAGAGGTGGAGGGTGCCCGATTGCATGAACGGTGTGCGAGCCTCAGGGTTCAACTCGGCACGCCAGCCGAGGACCATCGCCGATAGGAGGCGGGTGGCAGGATGGTCGGGGGGTTGCCCCCGGGCGAGTGTTTGCCTGGCCCAGGACTGAAATCGAGACGGGATCGTCGGCGGGACGACTTCACCTGAGACCTGAAGAGCCGGCCGCCGCTCCGGGATTTCCATTTCATAGTGGATCCCGAGAAAGCGAAGATAACGGCGGCGGTTGAATCCCCCCGGAACCGACGGGCCAGCGGGACGGCGTAGGACACCACTGGCCTTGATAGGGGTGTTTGGCGTGAGGTCGATGGGATCGGGGCCGCGGACCCGGATGAGGATGAGGCCGGTGGCGGGACGGCTTCGGGAACCGATTTCGATATGGTTCATCGAGAGCACGATGTCGCCTCGGTAGGCGATGTGGTCTCCGTCTCTTTCGACACGAATCCTTGGCGGATGAGCGATCCATCCTTCTACGATGGCTTGTTTCGGATTGCCCCCGAGAATCAGGCGGAGGTCGTTGGAATCCCGAATGGCAGTGAGTTGGTGATGGCGGAGAAAACCGACCCCGTAGGCGAGGACGATTAAGGCGGATGCTCGGGGGGAGATGGCCCAGGCTAGGGTCGTACCGACGACGGCGAGAAGGGCCCAGTGACCCTGTGATTCCTTTGGAAGTGACTCACCGGCAAGAATGGCAAGAATGAAACTGAGCGCCCCCCAAGTACATGGACGTTTTGAATAAGCGAGGAAAAACCCTCCCGACGAGAGCGTGAGCCGGTTCACGCCTCCCACTCTGTTTTACGAAACAATCCAAGTAAAGAGTAATAAAACTTGGCATATGGGGTGCGAATGACCCTGCGAGAGGACTAACCTCCGGTCTTGAGTTCCACGATGTCGTGGGTGTTGGACTCTCGCTGCCCGGCGGGACTGATTCGAACATATCGGGCCCGAGTCTGAAGTTGTTCCAGGTTTCGGGCACCCAAGTAGCCCATGCCAGATTGGATTCCTCCGATCAACTGTGAGAGTACTTTATCAACGGAGCCGGAGACTTCCTTGAGTGCCTCGACGCCCTCGGCGGATACTTTTCGGGTTGAGTCCTTGGCGTTGTGACCATAGCGTGCTGCCGAACCGGCCTTCATCGCAGCAAGACTCCCCATGCCACGGTATTGTTTATACAATTTACCGCTGATCTCGAGAATCTCTCCGGGGGCCTCGGTGCATCCCGCGAGCAAGCCGCCACAGATGATGGCATTGGCCAAGGTCAGGGCCTTCACGATGTCTCCCGATTTCGTGATGCCACCGTCGGCGATGATGCGGACGCCCCGTTTGGCGGCGGCCTGGCTGGCCACGAAGAGGGCAGTCATTTGTGGGATGCCGACCCCGGCGATGACTCGGGTGGTACAGATGCTCCCGGGACCCTGGCCAATCTTGATGCTGCTGGCTCCGCAATCAGCCAGGTAGTCAACGCCGGCTCCACTCGTGACGTTGCCGGCGATGATGGGGAGCTGGGGGAAGGCTTCGCGGATCAGCTTGACGGTCTGCCCCACCCCCTGGGTATGGCCATGGGCCGTTGAGACGGCGATCGCATCGACGCCTCGCTCAACCAGTTCACCGACATGTTGGGTGATGCGATCTCGATCAAGTTCGCCGAAGGCGTTGCGAGTTGCCGAGACGGCTGCACCGCAAATCAGGCGGAATTTTGGGTCTCTGGCGGGCTTGAATTGGGCCTTTCTTTCCTGGGTGATTCGATCGACGTCCGAGAGCGTAAAGAGACCCGCCAAGCGGTCCCCTTGATCGACCACCATCAGTTTGTCGATCCGAGGGTGATCGGCAAAGAACTGATCGGCTCGAGCGATGGGGTCGTTCCCCAGTTCCCTCTCAAGGAGGGTAAAGACATCGTCCCGAGGTGTGAGGGCTTCCTTCACGCTCCGGGCGGAATAGCGAGGGCGAACAACGTTTCCCGGAAGCAAGCCGAGGAGCGTGCCCACTTCATTGACGACCGGAAAGGTGCGGAAGGTGAATCCCTTGCGATCGATCATTTCCAGGACGTCCCCGATGGTTTGTTCGGGTTGAACCGTGATCGGATCCTGAATGAGGCCATGAACGTGATTCTTCACCCGAGACACTTCCCTGAGCTGATCTTTTTCGCTCATATTGTAATGGATCAGTCCCAGACCCCCGTTCAAGGCCATGGCGATGGCCATCCGGGACTCGGTCACCGTATCCATGTCGGCTGAGACGATCGGCAGATGAAGTTGAAGTCCCTCTGCGAGGGTGGTCTCGAGTTGCGTCTCCCGCGGAAGCGTCTCGGAATAAAGAGTCGCCAGGGACAGATCGTCGTAGGTTAACGCGCAGTCTTTGTGGGCCGTAAAGAAGTCGTCGGCCCGGAGATAGAATTGGCGATCAAGCGCATTGGGTTGATGATCGACTGCCATGTCCAAGCTTGCCAGAGCCCGATTCAAGCTGACAAGCAGGAACTCTCCCCAGGGTGAAAAAGGTGCGGATTCCGGGGCCGAAGGCAACGAGGTCAAAAGTTGAACTTCGCGTTCATGGCGCTGCAGTGGGGACAGCGGGAGCGCTCGACGTTGGGATCGTCGGTGTAGACGTAGCCACATTCCTCGCAACGAAAGACGTTGTCGTCACTTCGGAGGGGCCCGAAGTGCCTTCTCCGGAACTCAAAATAGAGACCGACCACCGCCAGTCCCATCAGAAGGACGGCCACATAGGAGAACAAGAGTTCACTCAACGTGAGGGTCATGGGGAGGGGGGCTGGCCGGGGCTGTTTGTTGAAGCCGTTGTGACCCAACGAAAGGTGATTTCACCCCAGGTGAGGCGGGAATCGATCTCCAGGCGATTTGGGGGCAGAGTCTTGAACTGGGTCTTTCGGATCCATTGCAGCGCAAACTCATCGGCTCGGGGAAGGCTGTTGGAGAGGATCAGCGAGGATTGAGCCCAGCCGAATCGGTCGATCGCGACCGTGATCACCGTGGGTCGAACGAGGTTGGTGTGAGGCCAGGAGGGTAATGACGCTACGGAATCCGGGAGCCGATGGCGTATTCGGCCATCGACCAGAATGGAGGAGGTGGCGGGAGGGATCGGTTTGGGGAGCTCGGCCGAAGAGAGCGTGGGATGAGCGCGAGAAACGATGGAGGGCGAAACCTCTTGCGTGAGCGCAAACTCGCGAAAGGCGGCCCCGGCACGGAATTGGTCTTGGTTCAGGAACCGGTGCGGCTCGCTCCATTCCACGTATTCTCTGCTGCTCATCACAGCGTCCTGCCAGAGATCGCCGGTGAAGCCCCGGGCATGGACTCGCGTTAACAGGGACGGATCTCTGCCGATTCTCAAACTCCTCTCCCTTGAGCCGGTTTCTCGAAGCTCGTCGAGAATCACGGGGCGAGCCGGTGTCGGACGGTTGTCATGGATGGGCTCTGGATTCGAGAGCAGTAGCAGCGGGGCCGCGTGGACGACGAGGGCCGCCAGCAGCGTCAACAGCCAGCGGCTCAAGGGCCAAGGCCCGGGATCAAGGGAATGCCTCATTCCTGGGCTGGCGTGGTTTCTGCAGGAGGGGGAAAGGGTTTGTCCCGACCGATCCAGACGGTCTGTTTGACTCCCACTTCAACTGCCGTGCGGCAGATTTGGAGAAGGGTCTCCAGGTCGGCGTTTTTGTCGGCTTGAAGGACTAAACTGGGTGCTTTGCCTTCGAAACGACTGACGGCGAACGCGAGACGCTCGGGTAACGTCTCGGTCGGAACGATTTGGCTTTCAAAGAAGATCTTACCATCTGCATTGACCGCGATATCAAGCTTCGGGAGGGTGATCTGGGTGGTTTCCGTCCCGGCCAGTTCTGGCAGCTCAATCTGAACGCCCGGAGAAGAGACCAGCAGCGAGCTGAACACCATGAAAATCGTCAGAAGGAAGAAAACCGAAGCAAAGGGCGCCACCTCGAGCTGACCTCGAAAGATTTTTGCGTTGCGGGGAAACTTCACTCTAGCTTGAGGGTTGAGTAGCCGAGACGATCGTCACGATCTCCGTGGAGGCTTTTTCCATATCGAGGACAATCGAGTTGACTCGGCTGACGAGGTAGTTGTAAGCGGCATAGCAAGGGATCGCGATGCCCAAACCGGATGCCGTGCAGATCAGGGCCCGCCACACGCCGCCGGCAAGGTCCTCAACCTGGGAATAGAGTCCATTCTCGGAAACCACGCTGAAGGTATCGATCATCCCCAATGTGGTTCCGAAGAGGCCGATCAGGGGTGCGATCTGGGCGATCGTCGCGAGGAGATTGAGTTTCTCCTCAAGTCGGGGAACCTCCATCAAACCGGCTTCCTCCAAAGCCTCCCGGACGCCCTCTCGGCCGCTGTCTCGACTCAGAATCGCTGCTTTGACCAGACGGGGCACGGGTCCGGGAGTGGCCTCGCAGATGGAAATGGCTTCGACGACATTGGCTTGCCGTAGCACGTTGCGGATACCCTCGATGAACTCCATCGAGTTGATCTGAGCCCGGTGGTAGTGAAGGAGGCGTTCGATGAAGACGGTGATCGCCATTGCACTGGTGATTAAAAGGAGCCACATGACCGGGCCACCGAGAGAAATCAACTTGGGCAACAGCATCGGGCCACTTATAGGCAGGGCCGTTCCGTCCGGCAAGTTTAGTTGACCGGGAATCTAGGGATCGGGACCAGAGATTGATGCGGAAACCGAACAGAGGTAGCCTGAGGGCCATGGACAATCCTGATCAATTGCGGGAGCTCTTTCGAATGCAGCAGGCGTTGAACGAGAGAATTGGCGTCAAATTAGGTAATTTGAGTGACGAGGAGAAAACGCATTGGGTGCTCCAGTATAGTCGGGCGATGTCTCAGGAAATCGCCGAATTGACCGACAGTGTTCCATGGAAGTGGTGGGCCAAGTACCAGAAGCTCGATGAGCAGAACGCCCGGGTCGAGGTGGTCGATCTGTTTCACTTTTTAATCAGCCTCGCTCAGGCTCTTGGGATGAGTGCGGATGATGTCTTCGAGGCCTACGTGAAAAAGAATGAAGTGAATTTCCAGCGTCAGGAATCCGGCTATTCGGAAAAGAACGAGGAAGATTCCCGTCACATATAGGCGGCGGTTCGCGATCGCCCTCAGTGGGTGAGGGCGTAGAAGACGATATTGATCCCCATCGGGTAAGAATACTTTTCCGAGTAGGCGGAAAAAAACCACTGACTGACGCCCTCCTCTTCCCAGCCGTCACTGAGGTCGGTATTGTGGCACATGAGGATCATGATGCGTCCTTGATCATCGAGAATGGCCTGATAGTTGGCGGGAGCCGGGGTTTCGCCGTAAATTTCATCTTCCCAGGATTCATAGCGGGTGCCGCGGTTTCGGTGGGCGGAATCTTCGCTCGGAACCTGCGGCGGTTTGTCGAGGGGAAAGACGCAGTGAAAGATCGGATGACTGAGATCCAGTTTGACCGGGTCCCGACCGGGAAAGACTTTTTTCATCTCGCCCAGGAAGTGCTTCATCATGCGCTCTCCCCAAAAATCATCGACCATGAGGAATCCGCCGTTGAGAAGATAGCGGCGGAGGAGATCTGCTTCGGCCTGGGAGAGTCGAAGGCTGCGCGGATCAATCATGAAGATGAAGGGATAGTCAAAAAGTCGGGCATCCAGAATGTCTAGGATTTCGCCTTCGGGATCGACGGTCATTGAGGTCAGCTCTTCGAGTCGGTAAGAGAAATTGAGATCGGCTGCCGGGTGATCCACCCTCCAACCACCTCCGTAGGAGGAGTGGTACATGATTCGGACAAAAGTGAAGATGTCATCCCGAAAGGTATCCGTGACGTCCCACTCGGGAACGCCCGCGCGGTAGGCCGGTCCTCTTTCCGAAATGAGTTTTTCTCGCCCCAAACCACCCCCCCGACCGTCGCTTCCTCCGGGATTCCTGCGGAAGGGCTGAGCCAGGGCTTCGACACCGATCAAAGTGATCAGCGCAATCGCAGCCGCCCCGTGCCATCCTTTTCCTAAAATCAATCCCTGGCTCCGCTTGGTCATGTTGGATAATTGATCGGGGGGATTCGTTCCCCGAAACCCAGAGTTTTACGGTCAAGGGCAAGGGAATGGCAAACCCAATCCGGTGAGCCCAAAAGGTTGAGGCTCGAGGGTCTGCTAGCCCCTGAGGCGGGCACGGCTTCTTATTGAGCGATCCTGCCTTCGTCGGTCTCACCTAACCGACTTCGTGGGACTGGGTCGGAATCGTGTGATCACCACGGTGAAAAGGCCCTCCCCGGGCGACGGGAAAGGCAAGGGTAACCGGTTCAATTGACAGCAAATGATGAAGACCGGGAGGTGTCTGAGTCCCGAGAATTTGATCAGGTTTCGCTTGCGTGTTTCATGCCGCAGGGTATTTGAAAAGGATGCTGATGTTGCGGGCGAAGGTGGCGTCGAACTGGTTTGAGAAAATCCAGACGAATGTGCCGTCGGTTTTGGTCGATCATGCCCACCTGGAACGGCGGGCGGCGACCACCGCACTGACCCTGGAACGTTATCGGGAGCTTTATGATCGGGTCGAAGAGTTGAACGCGATTGCCATCGAGGAGCTGGAACACTTTCAGTTGGTGATGAATCTTTTGCGGAAGCGGTCGATTCCTTTTGGCCCAGCGATGCCGAGCCCATGGATCTCGGGCATGATGCGATCGATACGGTCCGGTCGCCAGGAACAGGTGATCGATCATTTGCTCTGCTGTTCATTGATTGAGGGACGAAGTTGTGAGAAGTTCCAGTTTCTGGCGGAGGGCTTCGCCGGGACGGACCCGGAACTCGCCGAGTTTTATGGCGGTCTCGTCGAGTCGGAAGGAAACCACTATTCGGCATACCTCCTGATGGCCAGGGAAATCAATGAACGGGAAACGGAGCGACGTCTTGAATACTATCTGGATCTTGATGCTGAACTCATGCAAACGCCCAATCCCCGCGCTGTGTTGCATTGAAGAGGGCTTGGAGTGGAGGAGAGGCTGATGCGGATGATGCGGGAGACGGGGGTTCAACAGGAAGCCTGGAGAGAGGGGGGCGGAGGGGCGGTTGTGGCCTCAATCGTGATCTGGTGGTCGGGTCTGTTTTTCCTACTGATCGGTGACCTGGGACTGGCTGCTGAGGATAAGATTGGGCGGCCGAATGTGATTCTCATTGTGGCTGAGACACTCGGGTGGGGGGATCTGGGCGTGACGGGGCAGGCCAAATTCCGAACGCCTCGCCTGGATCGGTTCGCCGTGGAAGGGTTGCGCTTCACCAATTTCTATGCCGGGGGCACCGAAGGGGTGGTTTCTCGTGCGAGTCTCCTCACGGGAAAGCATACCGGTCATGCCCGAATCCGGGGCAATCGCGAACTCGCATTGGCGTCGATGGACGAAACTCTAGGTGACCTGGCCCAGAAGGCTGGATATCATACGGCGGCTCTCGGGAAGTGGGGGCTTGGCGGGCCGGGTTCGACCGGGCTGCCGACGGTGAAGGGATTTGATGATTGGTTTGGTTATCTTCGTGAGAGTGACGCCACCAACCACTACCCGGTGACCCTTTGGCGCAACCAAACGAATCTGTTTTGGGCGAAGAACGCCGATGGGCGGCAGGAACAATATGCCCCATACCTCTTCACGCAGGCGGCTACCAATTTTGTATCGATTCACCGAGGGTCTCCGTTTTTCTTGTACCTGGCTTATCCTTTGCCCGATGCTCCGCTTCAATCCCCCACCGACAAGCCCTACAAGGACGAGAGGTGGCCGAAGGTCCAGAAAACATTGGGGGCGATGATCTATCGCTTGGACCGGGAGGTCGGGCGGCTTCTTGACATCTTGCAACGGCTTGAATTGGAACGTCGAACGGTGGTGATCTTCACGGGGGCCACCGGTCCGCATGCACGGGAAGGAATTGATCCCCGGTTTTTCAACTCGACGGGAGGACACCGGGGGCATCAAGGCGACCTCTACGACGGCGGCCTCCGAGTCCCGCTCCTGGTGCGGTGGCCTGGAACAATCAAAGCGGGCCGGGTCAGTTCCCATCTCTGTGCCGCCTGGGACCTTTTTCCCACCATCGCCAACCTGATGGGCTTGGCCGAGTTTGATCGCGGCGATGGGATTTCCCTGACGCCCTCCTTTTTGGGGCGGCGACAAACCCGTCATGAATTCCTCTACTGGGAGCGTCATGAGGTCGGGGGCTTTGGCCAAGGGCTTCGCAGCGGGGATTGGAAACTGATCAGGTCGGGACCGGACGAGCCGTCGGAGCTTTACCACTTGGGAAGGGATCCGACCGAATCAAAGGACGTTTCGGGTCGATACCGAAGGACCCTAAGACGATTGGAGCGGATGCTGGGAGAGGCCCGCCGGCCCTCGCCTGATTGGCCGACGCCGATCGACCCGAAAAAGGATTAGCGCGGAGCAGGACAGACGGACTGGTTCGAGGCTACCCTAGGCGGATGACAAGCAAGATCAGCCCCACCGGGATGAAGCTCAACAGTGTGGAATAGAAGACGCTGGCGGCAGCGGCGTCGCTATCGGCCTTGAATTCGTGAGCCAAGAGGGCGGTATTGACCGCGGTGGGCGCGGCGGCACCAAGGATGAGAATCGCGGCGATGATGGGGGGAAACCCAAAGACCTGAACCCAGAAAAGCGCGAGCAAGGGGCCGCCCACGAGACGAATGCTCAAAGCCCAGGTGAGGGGTCCTGAGCAACGGCTCGGTTTGGTTTTGGAAAGTTGGACGCCCAGCGTGACGAGGGCCACCCCGACCAGGGCGTCCGCCAGGAATTCGATGGGTTTCCAAACCATCACCCAATCTTGGACGGGAACATCGGCCGACTGGCATAGCCAAGCCAGGGCGATGGCGTAAAGTGAAGGCTGTTTGAGGACGGGGCCGAATTGCCATCGAAGCCCTCTTTGTGGGCAGGATTGGGCGGTGGCCAGCAGTAGGCCGATGGAAAAGGTGGCCACGTTCATTGTCATCAGGACAAAGACCTGGATCCCGGGGCCCTCGGATGGGAAAGCCAGCGTCATCAGCGGGATGCCAAAGTTCCCGCAATTGTAGAACATAGTGGTCAGTAAGAGGCTCTTCTTCTGCTCCACACGATAGTGCCGCAGGCGGCCGACGAGGAGACTCATGATCGCCATGCTGCCAATCATCAGGAGGGTGAATCCCACAATCCGGAGGCCCGTTTCGGTGCCGACCTCCGATTGGGTGACCCGTGCGAAAATGAAGGCGGGAACGAAGAGGTAGATGTTGAGTTTGACGAGGGTCTCAAGATCGAGTCGGAATCGGCGATCGAACCCGCGGCCGAGCGCAATGACCAGGATGATCGGGAGACAAACGTCCCGCAGGATCAAGCCAATGGAAGCCAGGAAATCGGGAGGCATCGGGATCAGGGTGGATCGGGGAGCAGCGCGTCCGCGTCCATCTAGGAAGCTGCGTCAGGATTGGATTCCGTTCCGAATCCAAACGCACGCCTTAGCTTGATGGCTTCGACGATGTCGGGTGGGACTAGGGCTTCCCATTCCCCGTTGTCGCGGAGGATTCCTTCTCGAATGGCGTGGTGGTTCATTTGGAGGCAATCTTGATTGTAGCCCCTGAGGGATTCGATCTGCCGGTTCTCCGCCAGATGTCGGTAGAGGTGACGGAGGTGATCGGCGACGTGAAGAGTCTCAGCGGTGATCGTGGTACCCGTCTTTTTGTGACGAGTGGGATAAACGTAGACCTTGAGATCGTTTTTGAACATTCGGCCGAATGATTCCAGGATCCCTCCGGAGAGGTCGGTGTAGTATTTTTCCTCGAACAACTCCTGAAGATTGGGTAGGCCCATCACCAGCCCGATCATTTTGTTGGTATAGTGGAAGAGATAACTGGCCAGACGGTAGGAGCGGTAATAGTTCGAAATCAGAATCGGGTGGCCAAAGGGGGCGAGGATATCGGCTCGGTCGAGGAAATCTCGGGAATCCACTCCGACCTTCCCGACCAGCTGTTTCATATTCATCTCGAGGAGCACGAGAGGGTCCTCACCCTCGTTCTGTGGCTCCTGAACGAAGTGGGCTTGGGCGCATTGAAGCATGTCCAGGTGGACCTTTGAGGGCGGCCGGAAGGAACCCCGTTCGACGAGAATGGGTCGCTTGTGCAGAACCTCGGCCGGTTGCACCACTTCCCCATTGGAGGTGAACATGGCGGCGCGGGTGAGACCGAACTCGACGAGCTTCAGGGCCGTGAGCCGATGGTCGATCCCGCCGAAGGCCGGGCCCGTCATCTTGACCATA
>DEAY01000226.1:1120-5226 GCA_002348345.1 Verrucomicrobia bacterium UBA2970 | reverse complement strand
CCGTCATCTTGACCATATCGACCTCTAGCCTCGCCTCGGTCAGGCCATCTGCGAGGGATCGGACCAGTTGATCGGGTTCCTCGAAGAGGAGGGTTGCGCCATAAATCAGATTCACACCGACGATGCCCAGCGCGTCCTGTTGCTGAAGGCTCTCGGCATCGTTCAAGCGAGCGTGAATGATGACCTGGGAGGCTTCGGCCCTGGGCTGGTGTTGGAATCGGACCCCCATCCAGCCATGGGTGTCAGACGATCTGAGGTAGCTTTTGGCGGCCACCGTATTGGCAAAAGCAAAGAAACGGGATTTGGCACCGCGATGTTCATCAAGGCGTTCGATCAGGAGTCGGAACTCGTGATCGAGCATGGTGGTCAAGCGTTCCCGGCTCACGTAGCGCTTAGCATTGCCATAGATGGCATCGCTGAACTGCATATCGTAGGCGGAGATGGTCTTGGCGATGCTCCCGGAGGCCCCCCCGACTCGAAAGAACCACCGAGCGACTTCTTGACCGGCCCCGATCTCGGCAAGGGTGCCGTATACCGATTGGTCGAGATTGAGGCGGAATGCCTTCTGGGAAGTGTCGAGTGATAAAGGCTCCATGCGGTTTCCTCCGATTCTAGTCCTGGGTCTGAGCGGCCGATCCTCTCGTCGAACCTTTCACAGAATGGCTGTTCGAGCAAACCTCGTGGAATGGCTTTAGCCCAGGGCTGATTTCGCCGCCACCAGATTGGATTGAGTATGGGCCAGCTTCTCCTCCCATTCCTCTAACCGCTTGTGATGTTCCTCAACCACCTTCGCGGGCGCTTTGGATGCAAAATTTGGATTGTTAAGCTTTGCTTTGGCTTTTTCGATTTCCTTCTCAATCTTCTCCACCTCCTTGGAGAGTCGGTTTACTTCGGCTTCAAAATCCACCAGTCCTTCGAGCGGCAGATAGAGGTCACCCAATTCCGAATGAACATTGGGGGTTCCCTTGGGTGCTGAGAACGCAGGGTCGATTTCTAGGGCATCGGCATTGAGCAGAATCTTTAGGACGGCCGCGTCGTGCTCCATAATTTCCCTCGAATTCTTCATCACGAAGCGTACTTTTTTATTGGAAGGGATGCCGGCCTCTGCCCTCAGGTTTCGGCCCTCCTTGACCAAGGCATACTTGGCCTCCACGAATTCGACGTAACACTCGTCGAGGCCGTAGCAATCTTGAAAGTCCTGGTCTATGGCCTTGGGCCAACGAGCGTTCATGATGGTCACCCCACCCTGCTCTCTCGGCAATTCCGCCGCAAATCCCATTCCCTGCCAAAGTTCTTCGGTGATGAATGGGAGGAAGGGATGTAGCAGGCGTAGGGTGTTGCCCAGGATGAAATCGATCACCGCCAGGGTGTTGGCTTTTTGGGCGTCATTGGATCCTTGAAGAATCGCCTTGGACGCTTCCACGTACCAATCACAGTACTCGCTCCAGAAGAAGCGATAGAGGACGTTTGTTGCTTCGTTGAGCTTGTACTCCTCGATCGCGGCGTCAATCTCATCAATGGCCTGACCTAGCTTGAGGAGAATCCACTTGTCGTCAGTGGTGAGGCGGGTTTCGTCCAGTTCTCCCTCCGTTGCGCCGCCTTGCATTTGTCGGAAACGGCAGGCATTCCAGAGTTTGTTGCAGAAATTGCGGCCCAGCTCGACATTCTGTTCGTCGAACAAGGTATCTTGACCCCGGGGGGTCGACCGCATGATGCCAAAGCGAAGGGCGTCAGCGCCGTACTGGGCAATGAGGTCGAGTGGATCCGGGGAATTACCCAAGCTTTTGGACATCTTGCGCCCCTGACGATCTCGAACGATCCCATGGAGAACGACTGTTCCAAATGGTTTCTCGGCACGGTATTCCAAACCGGCCATGATCATTCGGGCGACCCAGAAGAAAAGGATCTCGGGGGCGGTGACCAGCACGGTCGTGGGATAGAATTTCTTTAGCGTGGCCTCGTCCATAGTGGCGAAGGGCCACAGCCATGATGAACACCAGGTGTCGAGGACGTCGGGATCTTGCGTCCAACCCTCTCCCGGGGAATCCACCTGACACCTCACCTCGTCGCCTCGATACCAGACGGGGATCTGATGTCCCCACCAAAGCTGGCGGCTGATACACCAGTCCTGCAGGTTGTTCATCCAGTGATCGTAAACCTTGGTCCATCGATCCGGGTAAAACCTCAAATCCTCCGATGCGACGATTTTCTGCGCCAGGTCGGCACTGGGGTATTTCATGAACCATTGTTCTGAAAGTCTCGGTTCGATGGGGACATCGGCTCGTTCACTGAATCCCACGTTGTTGGTGTAGGCTTCTTCCCGGTCCAGGAGTCCCAATTCATCGAGAAGTTGGGAGGCGAGCTTACGTGCTTTGAAACGGTCGAGCCCGGCGAGGTCCTTGCCGGCGAGATCATTCATCTTCCCCCCAGCATCGATGACCTCAATCACCTCGAGGCCGTGCCGCTCTCCGATTTCAAAGTCGGCCTTGTCATGGGCCGGAGTCACCTTGAGGATGCCGGTTCCGAACTCAAAGTCGACATGGTCATCGGCAACAATCGGGATTCGTTTTTCTTCCCTGGAGCTTTCTCGGGGAAGGGGTCGGAGGGCATGTTTGCCGATGAATTTGGCATAGCGCGGATCCTTCGGGTTAACGGCAATCCCGGAGTCGCCGGGAATGGTCTCGGGTCGGGTCGTGGCGATGGTCAAATAGGTTCCAGGTTCTTCTTCGATTTCGACCTTGAAGTAGTAAAGAAAGCCCTTTTGTTCTTTCATGATGACCTCTTCGTCGGAGAGGGCTGTCAAGGAGACAGGGCACCAGTTGACCATCCTTTTACCGCGATAGATCAAGCCCTTCTCATACAGATCCACGAAGGTCTGGGCCACGGTTCGAGAGTAGCCTTCGTCCATGGTAAACCGCTCTCGGGACCAGTCACAGGAGCATCCCAGTTTCTTCAACTGATCGATGATGATCCCACCGTGTTTTTCCTTCCACTGCCAGACCTTTTCCACAAAGGCATCGCGCCCGAGGTCATGGCGTGATTGGCCCTGCTCTTTCTTAAGGCGTTTCTCAACCACGACCTGGGTGGCGATTCCCGCGTGATCGGTTCCGGGCAACCAGAGGACTTCAAAGCCATCCATCCGAGCTTTGCGAGCGAGGATATCCTGGATGGTGTTGTTGAGGACATGCCCCATGTGGAGGACCCCGGTCACATTGGGTGGCGGAATCACAATGGAGAAGGCCGGCTTGCTTGATTGGGGATTGGCCGTGAATGAGCCTTGTTCGACCCACTCTTGGTACCACTTGGATTCGAATGTTTGCGGTTCGTAGGCCTTGGGAATGTCCGACATAGGATTGCGCTCTCTGAGGTCTCCGGCGCGTGGTTTAGCGACGGGTTGATTTTTTTCTCGGTCGTTTCTTAGGGGCGGTTCGTTGAAGCAAGAGGCGATACTCGAGGCTGTCGATGAGTGCCTGAAGGCTCGCTTCGATAATGTTGTCGTGCGCGGCGACGGTGCACCAATTCTCGTGACCGTCGGAGGATTCAATGAACACGCGAGTCTTGGCCGCCGTCCCGCTCGAGGAATCGAGAATGCGGACCTTGTAATCAGTCAACCGCACGGGTTTCACCTGCTTGGGGAAGAATTGTGCAAGCGCCAGACGGAGGGCTCCATCCAGGGCGTTGACCGGACCATCGCCTTCCGCCACGGTGTGGGCGACGTCCTCCCCTACCATCACTTTGGTGGTCGCCTGACAGATTGAGGTTGAACCGTCCCGTCGCATGGAAACGTGGTAACCGACCACGTTGAATGGTCGCTCGACTCGATCGAGTCGCTTGTGAATCAAGAGCGCCATCGACGCCTCGGCCGCCTCAAACTCGTAGCCTTCGTGTTCGAGCTGTTTGATGTCTTTGAGGATGTCCTTTAGTTCCGGGGTGTGGCTGTCGACCTTGAATCCCAGTTCCTTGGCTTTCATGACGATATTGCTTCGCCCCGCCAGGTCACTCATCAAGATTCGGCGTCGATTCCCGACCGCTTCCGGTTGGCTGTGTTCGAAACTGTGAGCGACTTTCTGCACGGCGTTGACGTGCATGCCGCCCTTGTGGGCGAA
>DEAY01000226.1:561-753 GCA_002348345.1 Verrucomicrobia bacterium UBA2970 | reverse complement strand
GTCGTGTCCGAGATTGGCGATTTCGTCGACAAAGTTGGAAAGCTCGGCCAGGCTGCGAATTGACTTCTTGGAAATGCTCGGACGCCCCATTTTGAGGACGACGTTTGGGACGACCGATGTGAGACTGCAGTTCCCCGTGCGTTCCCCGTATCCGTTCAATGTCCCTTGGACCTGGCGGGCGCCAACCTCCAC
>DEAY01000226.1:0-209 GCA_002348345.1 Verrucomicrobia bacterium UBA2970 | reverse complement strand
CCTAGGCCGATATCATCATGGGTGTGGATGCCGATCGGGCACCCGACCTCCTCGACGGCCCTCCGCGTGATCGCTTGGATTTCAGAGGGCAGAGTTCCTCCATTGGTGTCGCACAATGTGACGGTATCGGCGCCGGCTTCTGCGGCGGCGATCCATGTCTTGAGGGCGTAGTCGGGACTGTCCTTGTATCCATCAAACGCATGCTCGGC
>DEAY01000008.1 GCA_002348345.1 Verrucomicrobia bacterium UBA2970 | reverse complement strand
GCCTCGCCAGATTCGAATCAAGCTTGGTATCGCCCCCCAATTCCGAGAAGATTCCGGGAGAGCGATCATGAGGCAGCGCCTAGACCAACATCTTGTCGAACACGGGATCTGCCCGAGCCGCGAGAAAGCCAAGCGGGCCATTCTGGCCGGACAGGTCAAAGTCAACGGCCACAAGGCGCTCAAACCCAGCGACCTGCTTCGAGACACCGATACCGTTGAACTGATTGCGCCCGAGCGGTTCGTCAGCCGAGGTGGGCACAAACTCGAGAAGGCGCTGACGCATTTTCAGATTGAGGTGGCCGGGCACGTTGCCGTCGACCTGGGTGCCTCCACGGGGGGCTTTACCGACTGCCTTCTCCAGCGAGGGGCTCACCGGGTCTATGCCATCGACGTCGGCAAGGCGCAGCTTGCCTGGAGGCTGCGTCAAGATCCCCGGGTTGTTGTCATGGACGGGGTCAATGCCCGACACCTCCGGTCGGACCAAATGCCTACTCCCTTCTCCGGAGCGGATCTGGTCGTCATTGACTGCTCCTTTATCTCCCTCAAACGAATCCTCCCCGCCGCTCAGGGGTTGTTGGCTCGCCGCGGCCAAATCGTCGCCCTCATCAAACCCCAATTCGAGGCTGGCAAAGAGGCCGTCGACCAGGGAAAAGGCGTCATTCGAGACCCGGAACTCCATCGCCAAATCACTGATGACTTGAAGGCCCATGTAAAATCAGACACGCTTCTTCACTGGCTTGGCCTCACCGAATCTCCTATTCTCGGTCCGGCGGGAAACAAAGAATTCCTTTGCTTACTGGAAAGATCTCATGCGCCAGATCAAACAGATCGGACTCATCGCCAACCCCGAGAAACCCCGTTGGAGAACGAGCCTGGCCCGCGCCGTCGCTCGGATTAAAAAGGCTGGCCGAGGGGCCTTCGCCCCACAACTAAGCGGCCGTCCGGAGAAACAATCGGAGCCACGTTTCTCCGAGCACCTCAAGGCGCTGCGCCAAACCGATCTCATTATCGTGATCGGCGGCGACGGAACCATGCTGGGCGTGGCGAGAGCCCTGCGGGGCACCCGGATTCCGATCCTCGGAATCAACACCGGCAACCTGGGATTCCTGACAGCCGCGCCGATGGCTGATCTCGAAAAGGTGCTGGAATGCATTTGGAGTCAGGATTATCGCATTGTTTCGCGCCCGTTCATCGAGGCCAGCATTCGGGATTCCGAGGGAGACCGCCGGTGGGTCGCCCTGAACGATTTCGTCATCAATCGCGGCGAACTCTCGCGGATGATCCAGCTCACCGTTTTTGTCGACGGAGACTTCCTGACCACCTACCAGTGCGACGGACTGATCGTGTGCTCGCCAACTGGCTCCACCGCTTACTCCCTCTCAGCGGGAGGGCCGATCATCAGCCCCGAGACCTCGGTCATGACCCTCACGCCCATCTGCCCTCACGCCCTTTCAAATCGGTCGGTTATTGTTCCCTTTGGCTCGATGATTGAAGTGGAGGTAGGTGCTCATCGACCGGAAACGATTCTCACCGGCGACGGCCAGGTCCCCCAATCGCTGCCTCCGGGAACGAGGGTGCAGTTTAGGAAAAGCCGACACCAGTTCCGCATTCTCTCGATCGGACCACACTCTTTTTTCGATACGCTCCGGGAGAAAATGAAGTGGAGTGGATCCAACCTCTAGAGCAAAGGCTCAGAGGCGGCGCCAACAGGCGATGAACATTCCATTGCCCTCACACGACACACCATCCATCCAAAGGGTGGCACCCGATGGTCCCCTTTCGAGCGCCCCGGACACGGCTCCGATCGCCCCCTCATCGGGAACAAACCCATCCCCCTCCGATTCAAACCCCTCGACCACCTCCCGCGTCTCCGCACCGGTCAGCGTACAGACGGCATATATCAGTTTTCCACCCGGTTTCACCCGGCTCGCGGCCGCCCTCAGAATCCCCTGCTGAATCTCAGCCAAAACGTGTGGGTCGCTCTCCGAGCTCGTCCAACGAGCGTCGGGATTTCGTCGCCAGGTGCCGACGCCACTGCAGGGGGCATCGACCAACACACCATCGAAACGCGTCTTCAACGGTGCCCCCCGACTGAGATCCGCCTGACGCCAGCGATAGTTGAACACCTCCGCTCGAGCCGCACGGGTCCTCAACCGGCGCAATCGCCGCATGGACCGATCGGTCACCCATATCAGACCTCGGTTTTCCATCCGATCCGCCAGGTCGAGAAACTTCCCTCCCTCACCGGCACACGCATCCCACCAAACTTCGCCCGGGCGAGGCCGGCAAACCGCCCCCACCCACTGGGAACTGATATCCTGAATCTCAAAACAACCCGTTTGAAAGGGTGTCGAACGAAACAAGTCTGCCGACCCTGAGTATGCCAGGCATCCCCGAGTCGGCGTTTCGATGGGCTGGTGAAAGGTCCCCGGTATGGTCTCCAGCGGCTCGGTTTTCCCCTGGCGGCATCGAACCCAAATCCGAGGCGCTTCCTGCAAGGATCGCAGCCATTCCTCAGAAACGGGCATCGTTTTTCTCAGCCATTCAGGAACCACTTGTTGAATCTCTTGAGCGGAAAACGACTGCGGACTCTCTCGGAAGCGATCGGATAATTCCAACGACTTCAAGAGTTGGACCCGAAGCGGCAACTCGGCTTTGAGAAGGCCTTTCCAGCGGAAATAGTTGAACACGTCATGGCTCACTTGACGTCGAAATCGGCCCCAAGACTTGGGGCCTCGGGCGAACGTTTTTCGGAGAATCGAGTCTGCTGGAGACTCCCGACTCGTCTCCCCGATCACCTTCAAAGTCAGCTCACGCGGTCCCATCAAGATCACCCTTCCCCAATCGCTCAAAGGTTTCACCATCAAAGCCGATGCAGTTCCCCGGGTTGACGACAAGCCCCACCGACGACCCGGGGAGAAGCGGGGTCGCACCCGACTCTTGCACGACCAATCTCAGGGTGCCTCGCTCAAGATGGATCAACGATCCGGCCCCCGTGCACTCGATGCGCCGGATCGAGAACTCCTCCCCTGCAGAGGAATCGGCCGCCATTGACGCCACCGAAATATGTTCCGGCCGGATACCGAGGATGGTCCGCCTTCCCACCGCCTCCCCTAACTGACGGAGGCCTTCCAGTTTAAAGGCCGGCTTCGATCCGGTCTCATGATCCGAACAAAAGGACACCGCCTCCCCTTCCCGCACGATTCTTCCTTCGACAAAATTCATCGGAGGGTAGCCCAAGAATCCAGCCACAAAACGGTGGCCGGGAGAGCGGTAGATCTCTTCGGGCGTTCCGATTTGTATCAGGTGCCCTTGATCAAGCACCGCCACTCGGTCTCCCATGGACAACCCTTCCTGGGCATCATGAGTCACGTAGAGAACCGTGGCGTCCGTCTCGTCCCGGACCGACAGGATTTCCTCCTTCAACTGAAAGCGCAGTTCGGGATCAAGTCCGGTCAGGGGTTCATCAAGAAGCAAAACCCTTGCCCCGGAGAGCAACGCTCGCCCCAGGGCAACGCGCTGCCGTTCCCCCCGCGACAATTGCTCCGGCAGGAATTCGAGCCGGCCAGCGACCCCCAAGCGTTCCCCCAGGGCATGAACCCGCTGGCTGATCGCTCTGGCGGCAAATCCTTGCCGTTCCAGACCCAGGGCCAGATTCTTGAATACCGAAAGGCCGGGATAGAGCAGGCCATCCTGGGCCAGCCAGAACACCTCGCGCTTGGAGGGAGGAATCTCACCGACCGGCCTCCCGTCCATAAAAACGCCACCTCGGCTGGGTTTCTCGAGCCCGGCAACCAACCGGAGAAGAGAGGACTTTCCAGAACCGGACGGGCCCACGACCGCGACCAACTCACCGGCCCGGACCCTCAGTTCCACCGACACCAATGCCGGGACACCGCCGCCGCGGGTACCACGATAATCTAGTCCGACGCCACTGAGATGAATCCTAGCCATTCGAGAGTGCGTTCCCCGGAGACCCGCTCCGACCGAGGAACAATCTTTTTTGAAACCTTCTCCAGTCCGATCGGGTAAATCAAGGTCAACTCTTCGCCTAGTCCCCGAGTCGATGAAGGCGACCGTTGACAGGCCACCCACGGATTCCTAAGAATCGACACCATGATGACGTTACTTTGTTTCATCGGCTGGCTGCTGCTGGTGGTGTTTTGCTGGCCCATCGCCTTGCTGGCGCTTCTCGCCTATCCGATCGTTTGGATTCTCCTCATCCCCTTCCGCCTTCTTGGCATCGCGGTTGATTCGGTCTTGGCTTTCCTGAAGGCCGTGCTCATGCTTCCCGCGAGGGTACTCGGCTACCGACCTTTTGAAGCACAGGAGCCCTCCCGCTGTAGCTGATGGCCGGGAAATCGGATCCTTCTCATCGGCCAGCGCCCCATTCCCCGGAACGCTCTCCCTCCCGGGCAGCCCCCTTTAATCCACCCAACCGATTCGAGCCCCTTCACCTCGATTTCGAGTCCGAATGCGACCCGGATCCCGATTCCCAGGACCGTCCGACCGACCGCACAATCTATCTCAGGGATCATGCCCAATCGCTGATCACCTTCAACGACAGCCCGGATGTCGGCTTTGATGCCGGGATCAACGTCTATCGAGGCTGCGAACACGGCTGTATTTATTGCTACGCTCGACCCACCCACGAGTTTCTCGGTTTCTCCAGCGGCCTCGACTTCGAGCAAACCCTCATGGTCAAAACCAACGCGCCCGAACTGCTGAGAAACGAGCTCGGGGCGAAATCCTGGCGCCCGCAGGTGCTGGCTATGAGCGGCATCACCGATCCCTACCAACCGGTCGAACGGAAACTCCAGCTCACCCGACGATGCCTGGCCGTCCTCGCCGAGTTCCGCAACCCGGTCGGTATCATTACCAAGAATCAACTGGTCACCCGGGATCTCGACCTCCTCCGGCAGCTCAACGACTACTCGGCGGTCGCAGTTTACGTCTCCATCACAACGCTTGACCCAGCACTTCGAAGGGTCATGGAACCCAGAACCGCTCCTCCCGACGCCCGCCTTCGAACCATCGAACGACTCGCGCGGGAGGGCATTCCGGTCGGGACCCTGGTGGCTCCGATTATTCCAGGACTCACGGATCACGAGATTCCCAATATCATCTCGAGGGCCCGTGAGGCGGGGGCTCAGTTCGCAGGGCATGTCGTCCTACGCCTCCCTTATCAAGTCAAGGAACTCTTCGAAGCGTGGCTCGATCGGCATTTTCCCGACAAAAAAACCCGGGTCATCAACCGACTCAAGGCCATTCGGGACGGAACGCTGAACACGGCATCGTTCGGCAGCCGGATGGCCGGCAAGGGTATTTTCGCGGATCAAATCCATCAAATGTTCCAGGTCTCATGCCGGAAGGCGGGCCTCCTGAACCCTCAACCCCATCTCACGGTTCAACATTTCCGGCGGTACCCCGACCAGCTTGATCTCTTTGCGAATCCTTCTCCTCCGAATCCTCGCAAATCGCCTGAACCAACGCGTCCGCCAGATGGGGCGAGGCCCCCGACTTCCTCGGCAGCCATTCCCTCTTCACCCCACCAGCCACGCTAAACCGCTGAAGCTCTGAATTGAGACAGGCGCTCATCTCGACCTCACGCTCCCCTAGCTTGAGGCGAAGACGGCTGGCATGGAGCGCATGGTTGGAAAGCACCAGGGCCTCCCGTTGATCCCTCCCAAGTCGACCCTGGCAAAGATCAAGGTAGGCACCGGGCACCAGGCCATAAAGCTTGTCCCCGACCAGAGGATATCCCCAATGGGACAAATGGATCCGGATTTGATGTTTCCGCCCCGTATGAGGGACCACACGCACCCAGGCATAGGCGGCACCCTCGGCCGCGAAACGCTGCAGCACCTCCACGTGGGTCTGGGACGGCGCCCCATCCAGCCGAACACAATCCTTGACCGCCACGGGACTCGATTCGTCCCGGCCCAGCGGCGCATCAATGGACACGGACCCCTCGCTGGGATGCCCGTGAATCACCGCGTGATAGGTTTTTTCGATCCTGCGCTGCTCCCACAGCCCACGCAGGAATCGGGCTCCCATCCTTTCCTTGGCGACCAGAATGAGTCCACTGGTCTCACGATCAAGGCGATTGACCAAGTGGGCCTCTCGATCCGGTCCGAGGTACTGACGGATCCGGCCGATCAGACTCGACAAGGGTCCCTGCTTGGTCGGATGACACACCAACCCAGGCGGTTTGTTGATCACAAGGAGATCCCGGCACTCGTGAATGATTTCAAAAAGTGACGGGACCGTTTGGTCAGATAGAGTGGCACACACCTTTTTCGAAACAATCTTCCCGTTTTTCTAAAGCCCCTTGCCAAGGGAAGCAAGCCGCCTATATTTCCGAGGTGTTCGCGAAATGGAAATGGTGGCTCCCGATCGCTCTCATGATGGTGTTTGCGATGACCCGGTGGCCCGGCCTCATGCCACTAAACTTTAGTGCGGCCTACGCCCTGGCCTTCTGTGCCGGGGTTTACTTCAGTCGAACCAGCGCATGGATTCTCCCCCTGGGAACGCTGTCCCTGACCGACCTAGCCCTCAACGGCTACTACGGTCAACCCTTTCAAGCCTTCCAGCTTTTCACCTACGTCGCCTACATTGGCCTCATTGGAATCGGACGATTTCTCGGCCCCAAGGCTTCCTTCTTGAAATTGCTCGGGGGCAGCTTGTTGGGCGCGATTCTCTTTTACCTCATCACCAATACCGCCGCCTGGCTGTTCAATCCATTCAAGAATCCGGAATACACCCGCGATCTGATGGGCTGGATCATTGCGTTGACCAAGGGCACGGCGAATTGGCCCGAAACATGGATGTTTTTTCGCAATACCCTGACCAGCAGCGGCCTCTTCACCGCCCTTTTCGTCGGGGCCATGAAGCTGGGCGAAATCATTGACGAACAAGAGGAGGAGGCACCGGAAGCCGAGGCAGAACCATCCGAGAGCGCGGCCTGATCGGATCGTCGTGACTCATCTGGGCGTCATCTCCGATACTC
>DEAY01000310.1 GCA_002348345.1 Verrucomicrobia bacterium UBA2970 | reverse complement strand
CTGGTGAAAACGATCAAGGGTTTCGGGGTCAAGGCAACCGAGGAATCCGCCTCGGGCGGTCACGGATTCCCTCTCAAGGGAGGGGAAAAAATCGTCGAATTCATTTCCGAGATCTGGGGAGGCGACGTCCCGGAACCATTGGCGGAATGGGCCCGGGAGTTGCGCGAAAAGTGGGAACGCGATCAAGCGGCGAAGGCCAGCAACCCGGCGCCGTCGGTCAAGAAGAGCAAGATTCAGGCGGGCCTGGCCGCCGGGGCGATCTCGGCGGCAACGGAGGGCCTTCCCCTCTATTCGGTTTCCTGCGACGTCCAGGGTTCCACCGGCATCAGCGCCTTCCAGAAGAGTTTTCCCGATCGGTTCATCGAAGTCGGCATCGCCGAATCGAATATGGTCAGCGTGGGGGCCGGCCTGGCCAAGACCGGCTTCATTCCCATCGTCGATACCTTCGGGCAGTTCGGCGTGACCAAGGGCAATCTTCCGCTGACCATGGCCGCCCTCTCCCAAGCTCCCGTGATCGCGATCTTTTCGCATGTGGGATTCCAGGATGCGGCCGACGGAGCCTCGCACCAGGCGACGACTTACTTTGCGGCTACCAGTGCCATCCCCCATACCGTTGTCGTGGCACCGTCCTGCGCCAACGAAGCCGAGTCCCTCATGCATCAGGCGGCCCATCGCTACGCCAAGGACCGGCAGGCGGGCAAAGACGGCGAATCCGTTCTCTTCTTCGTGGGCCGAGAAAACTATCCCGTCTACTGGGTCGAAAACGCCGATTACCAATGGGGCAAAGCCCAGGTGATTCGGGAAGGCGGCGACATCACCTTGATCGGCTGTGGCCCCCTCTTCTCCAAAGCCCAGCAAGCGGCCGCGCTTCTGGCTGATGAAAACATCCAGGCCACCCTCATCAACAACCCCTTCGTCAACCAAGTCGATGTTGAAACCATTGGAGCCGCCGTCCAGAAAAGCAGCGGACGGGTCGTCACCATCGAGGATCACCAAACGATCGGCGGCATGGGGGCCCAGGTCTCTCACGCCCTCTCCAACGCGGGCGTGGCTCATCACATGAAAAGTCTCGGCATCAAGGGCGAGTTCGGTCAGTCGGCCTATCTGGCGGAGCACCTCTATGAGAAGCACGGGCTCACGGCCGCGTCCATGGTCGAGGCCGCCAAAGCGCTCCTCTGAGGCCCCGCCGCCGTCTCTCACAGGTCGCCTCGTTACTACGAAAAAGGCCTTAAATCTGCCTCCTAGTCATTGCATTCCTTGCCGGGAGGGGTAAGCTCCGGGGGTGATGAGCACTGCCTACTCAAAACGGGCAGCTTCGGGGTGGCACGGACTCTCACTGGGGCTTTGCACGCTCTTCCTCTTACTTTGGCCAAGCCCACTCGTCCAGGCGGCGGAGCTCACGGAGGCCAGGAATGCGTTGATCGAGGGAAATTACGAACTCTGCATCAAACAATGCCGCGAGGAGATCGGCGAGAGCACACGCCCCGACGAAGACTGGTTTCTCCTTCTCATCCAGGCCCAACTCACCCTCGGCCGTTACGGCGAGGCTTTTGAAACCCTCAAATCGGGTCTCGATCAAACCCGGGAACGGAGTATCCGACTGTTCGATCTGGGCCGCACCGTTCAACAATTTCAAAACCGACCGGCGGAAGCGGCGGCCTACATCCAATCCATCAACCAACTCGCCGGCAGCCGGGGATGGGCCTACCGGGATCCGGAAAACCTGATCGCTCTTGGAAAAACCGCCTTGGCGCTCGGAGAGGAACCGCGGTGGGTGCTCGAGTTCTTCTTCGACCCGGGAATCAAGAACGACCCCCCCTTCCGCGAGGCGATCTTGGCGGCCGGGCAACTGGCCCTGGACAAGGAGGACTATGAGGTGGCCAGCCGGACCTACCGCAAGGGACTCGTCGACTTTGAGGAAGACCCGGACCTCCTCTACGGGCTCGCCATGGCCGTCGCCAGCAGCGACCAGGAGGCGATGGGCGAATTCATCGACCGGGCGCTCGATGTCAATCCCAGGCACATCCCCTCCCTACTCAAACTCACCGATCACTATATCGACGCCGAGGAGTATCCCTTGGCAGAAGATGCTATCAAGAAGGTGCTCGCCATCAACGCGGACCACCCGGAAGCCTGGGGCTACCGCGCCGTGATCGCCCACCTTGAATCGAAACCGGATGAGGAACGAAGGGCCCACGACGCCAGTCTCAAGCACTTCAAAACCAATCCCAGGGTGAACCACCTGATTGGAAAGAAACTTTCCCAGAAGTATCGATTCAAGGAGGGTGCCGCTTACCAGCGTCGCGCGCTCGCCTCCTATCCAGATGACAGCCCCTCCCAGATTCAACTGGCTCAGGATCTCCTGCGACTCGGAGACGAGGAAGAGGGTTGGGAGTGGGCCGCAAAAGCCCATGAAAAGGACGGCTACAACATCACCGCCTATAATCTGGTTACCCTCAAGACCACCTTGGACGACTACGCCACCTTGGAATCGGATTCCTTTATCGTCCGCATGCCAGCGGACGAGGCACCCATCTTTGGAGACCAGGTCATGGAACTCCTGGAGGAGGCAAAGGCGGTGCTAAGCGCGAAGTATCAGGTCGAGCTCGAGCGACGAATCATCGTCGAGCTCTTTGGGCATGAAAAAGATTTTGGGGTTCGCACCTTCGGAGTTCCCCACAATCCAGGGTTCTTGGGAGTCTGCTTTGGAAATGTGGTGACCGCCAACAGCCCCTCCACGCAGGGAGCCAACCCGTCCAACTGGCGGGCGGTTCTTTGGCACGAATTCTGTCACGTGATTACCCTGACGATGACCCGCAACAAGATGCCCCGCTGGTTGAGTGAGGGAATCTCCGTCTACGAGGAGCTCGAAAAGGATCCTTCGTGGG
Source organism: Verrucomicrobia bacterium UBA2970 (assembly GCA_002348345.1). Lineage (GTDB taxonomy): Bacteria > Verrucomicrobiota > Verrucomicrobiia > Limisphaerales > AAA164-E04 > UBA2970. The sequence goes on along the minus strand of DEAY01000310.1, from coordinate 5,092 downwards.
GCCAATCGATGACCCCCGAGTATCGGGAAATGATTCTCAACGGTTCGATGACGCCGGTTTCTGAATTAAGTGCGGCGTTCATCCGCGCCTTTTCGCCAGAAGCGATGCAGTTTGCCTACTACCAATCATGCTTGGTCGTCCAATACATTGTCGACCAGTTCGGGCAACCGGCCCTGATTGGAATCCTCAATGACCTCGGGGCCGGCCTGCTGATCAACGCCGCCCTCACAGCCCACACCAAACCCGTTCTTGAATTGAACAAGGACTTCGAAGCCTTTGCTACAACCCAGGCTGAAGCGCTCGGCCAAGGGCTTAACTGGGACCTCCCCGAGGATCAGCTTCGAGCCGTCTCGACCGAGGTCGTCCTGGCGACCAATCCGGACAACTATTACCTGCTCTTGGAACATGCCCGCCAGCGCTTGGCCGACGAGCAGTGGGAGGAGGCACTGAAGGCGCTTGAGAAAATTACCTCGCACTTCCCGATCCAGCCGGGCAACGAGGTCGCCCCCCGACTGACAGCCCAAGCCTGGCGCGGCCTCGGCAACCTTGAGGAAGAACGAAAAATCCTCGAAGCGATCGCCCGCACAGATCACGAAGCCCCTGATGTCTATCTCCAACTCGTCGCGTTGGACCTGGAGGATGAACGCTGGGACTCACTCCAACTCAACCTTCAACGACTCCTTGCCGTCAACCCACTGATTCCGCAATCCTACCGTTACCTCGCGCGTTCCAGCGAAGCAATGGGAGAAACGGACCGTGCCATCGGCGCTTACCAAACCTTGCTTCAGCTCGATCCCGGCGACCCGGCCGAAGTTCATTACCAACTGGCTCGGTTACTGCATGAGAAGGAATCTCCTCAGGCACATCGGCATGTCCTCCAGGCCCTTGAGGAGGCGCCTCGATTCCGCGCAGCCTATCGCTTGCTTCATTCGATCACCGCCCGAGAGACCCAACAAACACTCGAGATCCCCACTCCCGAGGCAACCACACCCGAAGCAACCGCCCCCGTCGGGCTCACTTCCCCAGGCACCGACTGACGCCGAACTCGAGAATGTCTCCCTCTTCCCAGATCAGCCGTTCCTGCTTTCCCCTGGTGATCGGAGTTCTCTTGTCCCTTCTGGCGGTTCTCATACCCAACCGACTCGACGCCCAATTATGGGGGTCCGACCGACGGGGCGTCCCGGAGTGGGAAAACGACGTCAAGTTCAAGTCCGATGAGTTCACCTTCGTCCGCATCAAGTATTCCTCCATGGGCTATGGCGGCTATTGGGGTGAGAAGTGGCAGATAGACTATCCGGATAGCGATCTCAATTTTTCCTATCGCCTCCAGGAAATGACCTCCCTCAAGGTTAATCCTGATGGAAAGATTCTCGAGCTCACCAACCCCGAACTCTTCGAGCATCCGTTCGTTTATCTCATTGAGCCAGGGCATCTCCGATTCACCGAAGCCGAAGTGCGCGCGCTCCGAACCTACCTTCTTGGGGGCGGCTTCATGTTGGTCGATGATTTTTGGGGAGAACGTGAGTGGTATAACTTCTATCGGGAAATCAAACGCGTGTTTCCCGACCGGGAACCGAAGGAACTCCCCCTGAGCCATCCGATCTTCAATTGTGTGTTCCCACTCGATGAAAAACCACAAATTCCCAATGTTGGGTTGGGCATGGAAAGCCGCTACCATGGCATCACCTGGGAACGCTACGATGCGCGCGAGGTGCACTACAAGGGAATCTTCGACGACCACCAGCGACTGGTTTGCGTGATCTGTCACAACACTGATTTGGGGGATGGTTGGGAATGGGAGGGCTACAACGAATACTTCTTTCGGGAATTCTCGGAAAAAAAAGCCTATCCCCTCGGGATCAATATCGTTGTCTACGCGCTCACGCATTGATCGACCAAAGACCCCACCACCAAGCCAGTCCGAATTGAGTCTATTTCAAGTAAACCCATTGATGCAGAAAGGATCCTAGTGGAAGCAGTGAGAGGAAGTGGCGCAAGCGAGCAGCAAACAGTCGAACAACTATTTCAAAGCCGAAACCAGATCGAGCAAGAGTTGCAGAAGGTCATCGTCGGGCAAAAGGATGCCATCGAGCAGATTCTCATTGCCCTCTTCTCTGGAGGGCATTGCTTGATCACCGGCGCACCTGGTCTTGCCAAGACGCTCCTGGTCAAATCCATCGCCCAGATCTTCCACCTCGAGTTTCAGCGGATCCAGTTCACGCCGGACCTGATGCCGGCCGACATCACCGGAACCGAGATCCTCCAGGACAGCGATGCCGGTCGAGCGCTTCAGTTTGTCAAGGGTCCTGTTTTCGCGAACATGATCCTTGCCGACGAGATCAATCGAACGCCTCCCAAAACTCAAGCGGCTCTCTTGGAGGCAATGCAAGAGCATCAGGTCACCGCCGCCGGGGTCCGCCACCATCTCCCCGAACCTTTCTTCGTCCTGGCCACCCAGAACCCGATCGAGATGGAAGGCACCTATCCCCTCCCGGAAGCTCAACTGGACCGTTTCATGTTCAACGTCGTGATTGACTATCTCCCGGAGGATGATGAGGTCGAGGTGGTCGCGCAAACCACCTCTCACGCCCCCGAGGCCATCCAACCGCTCTTCTCCGGTGAGGATGTCTTGCGATTTCAGGCGCTTGTTAAGAGCGTCCCCATCGCGAAAGACATCATCCGTTACGCTGTTAAACTGGCCTCGGCGTCACGACCCGGGCAGAAGGATTCCCCCGAATTCTCACAGAAATACATTAGCTGGGGCGCCGGTCTCCGCGGGGCCCAGTTCCTGGTTCTGGGAGCCAAAGTGCGGGCGCTGCTGCAAAATCGGGCCCATGTGGTCCAAGAGGATATCGATGCATTGGCCAAGCCCTCCCTCCGACACCGCATCCTGATCAACTACCGAGCCGAGGCCGAGAACATCACCGTCGATCAGCTTATTGATCGTTTACTCGAATCGTTGAGGGATTGAGTCCAAGAGAGCAAACGTTCAACAGGGATCATTCAAATTGGCACAAGACAGTCAGGCAAAGCTGGCGGCCGGGAGCATGATCAGCCCCCAGGCCCTCATGGCGATTCAGAATCTCGAACTGCGGGCCAAGGTGGTCGTCGAAGGGTTTTGGAACGGCCTTCACCGGAGCCCCTTTCACGGGTTCTCCGTCGAATTCAGCGAATACCGGCAGTATTCGCCGGGAGACGACCTGCGGTATCTGGACTGGAAGTTGTTCGCCCGAACCGACCGCCATTACATCAAGAAATTCGAGGACGAAACCAACCTGCGCTGTCATCTCTTGGTGGACCAGAGTCGTTCCATGGAGTTCGGGAGCCTGGACTACAACAAATTCACTTACACCAATACGCTTGCCGCGACACTGGGTTATTTTCTCTACCAGCAGGGCGATGCGGTGGGCCTGCTCTCTTTCTCGGATGGAATCAATGATTTCCTTCCCGCACGCAATCGCAGCGGCCATCTACGACGCTTGATGCTCTCGCTGGAAAAACCGCCCACCGGCCAGTCCACGGATCTCGAGACCCCGCTCCAACGCATCTTGGATCTGGTCAGGAAACGAGGCTTGGTCATCCTCATCTCCGATTTAATGGCGCCGATTGACACGCTGGAACAGGGATTAACCGCCATCCGGGCATGCGGCCATGAGGCTCAGGTCTTTCAAGTCCTCGATCCCGCCGAACGGCACTTTACATTTGACCAAGCCAATCTCTTTGAGGATGTCGAAACCGGCCAGGAGATTTACATCGACCCCCAGCAAGCCCGAGCGGGCTACTTAGAACGCCTTGAGTCACACCTCAACCGGGTGGAGTCAATCTGCCGACAAAACGGGATCGGCTACCGCTTGGTCACGACGAATGAGCCGCTAGAACGGCAACTCTTCGATTTCCTTCAGACCCGTGTTCAACCGCAGTCAACCGCAAGCCGCTAGCTCCGTTTGATGAACTTTCTCTACCCTCTCTTCCTCGCGGGTGCCCTCGCCGTGGTTCTGCCGATCGTTTTCCACCTCATTCGCCGCTCCTCGAAAGACAAGGTCCCCTTTAGTACGCTGCGCTTCCTCCAGCCCTCGCCACCGCGGCTCACGAAGAAGAGCCGCCTTGAGCATCTCTTTCTGCTCCTCCTCCGCTGCCTTATTCTCGTTCTCCTCGCCTTGGCCTTCGCCCGTCCCTACCTCGAAAAGGCCTTGGACGTGGCCAACACCGCGGAGAATCCACAGCGTAATCTGATTCTCCTCGACGCGAGCGCCAGCATGAGGCGGGCCTCGTTGTGGGAGCAGGCCCAGGACGCTTTAGCCGATCAAGTCAACCAGATCGATTCAGCCGCCCTCGCCGCCGCCTACACCTTCGACCATCAGCTTCATCCCATCATCACCTTCGAGCAATGGGCAAGCGCCCCTCAGGCCGATCGGGCGATCCAAATCATCCGTCAGGCAAAGCAGCGTCAGCCAAGCTGGAAAGCTACCCATCTCGGCAACGCCCTCCTCACCGCCGTGGATCTGTTGGAGGAATCGACGCGGATCGGTGAGCACAGCGAGGACCATCAAGACTGGCGGATCATCGTCATCGGGGATTTGCAGGCAGGCATGCTTCTCGATGGAATCCAAGGGTTCGACTGGCCCAAGGGTTGTGTGGTCGAGTTTCACCCCATTCAGGAGGACTCCGGGACCAATGCCGGGATCCATGCCATCGCCCAGCCCAGCGCGTCCTCCGGTCTGGTCGAAAACGAAGGGGCGCGCGTCCGGATTTCGAATGCCGCCGGCGCCGACCGGGAAACATTTCGCTATGGTTGGGTGACCACCCCCATGTCAGCGAACGTGGTTTCCTCCACCGAAATCTACCTGCCTCCCGGAAAATCCAGGGTCGTTGACGTTCCCGAAACCCCGCCCGGGTTTGGTCCCGACCTCCTCAAGCTCGTGGGCGATGATCACCCCTTCGACAATCTGGCCTGGCGCGTACCGCTCCGAGCCCGCGAAAGCAAGGTCTTGTTTCTCGGGGCACCGAGCCAGGGCGACACCACTCAACCCCTCTATTATCTGCGGAAGGCCTTTCAACAAACCCGTCGACACGTGGTGACCGTCGATGTCCA
>DEAY01000022.1 GCA_002348345.1 Verrucomicrobia bacterium UBA2970 | reverse complement strand
CGGGTATTTGATAGAGGCGGTGGCAGATAATCCCAACTGTACGGACCGAGCGGGGTGAGCTGCGATCGACACCAAGCATACTGTATTTTTGGAATGTGCAGTCTGTGCCCCAGGGCATAAAGTGGAACTTATTTGTATCTGGGTTGAGGTAGACAAAAAAATTATTCCGGTTGCCGGAGTATCCGTCCCAAAAACTGAGAAGTCCTTCAATCGCCCAGAACTGATAAAAAGCCTCCTCATCGACCAGCTTCCACAACTGCTTTTCGTAATCAAAATCGTTCTTTGCCAGCTCAGCCACAATGAGAAAATCGCTGCTTTCAAGGCTGTTGTTCATGCCGTGGATGGCCAGCAGGTTTTGGCCCTCGAGCAGAATGTCGACATGCTTCGAGAGGTCGTAGTCGCTCCATGCCATGTTGGCTCCATCGCCCCGGCTGCCGGTGGCCATGGAGTCCCAAGTCGGTTTCTCGGGTGCGTTGAACCGCGCCACTTCCTTGCCGTTGATGTAGGCCACAAAGCCGTCGTCCGCCCGCATGCGCAATGAGAGGTTGCTTTCCTTGAGCGACTCGAGATCGTTCAGTTCAAACGGAAACCGCAGGTAAACCGAAGTCGCCTTGCCGTGCATTTGTTCACGAAAGTCGAAGGATTCCTCGATAAGTTTTTCAAAACCGCGTTCGGTCTCGAAGCCGGCACCGTTTTTGCCGGCGATCCAATTGGAGTCATCAAATCCCGGCTTGAACCATTCGCCATCCACATCCTCGTTGGTAGGAACGAGGGCGCGACCGGCAAAGTTACCACTGAAGACAGGCGTGCCTTCTGCCCCCTTCATCACGTCGATGACTTTGTTAATTGCCTTAAGGCCCTTTTTCTTTTTTCCAGTTTTTCGGTCAAAGCTGCCTCCCCAATCCTCATAGAAATCAACCACGGTGCCTTCGTAGAGGGTGCCTTTGGAGTTGCCGAACTCTCGCTTTAGCAATTGCTTTCGGAGGGACTCAACATGGCAGTACACCCCAAGGTTCTTTCCGTTTACCGTTATCCGGGCATAGCCGCATCGCGAAGCGGGTGCCCCTGCTCGATCAAACAGATCGTAGCAGAGAAACTGGTTCATTAAGGTGACGTCTTGTTTGTTGTTGTTGAACGTGAGGTTATCCAGCCCGCCAATTGCCTGGCCTTTAATGTAGTGGTCTAGCTTGATCTTCAGCGATGGTCGGTTGGTATCTTGTGAGCCGATAAATCCTTTTTTGCGGATACCAACTTTCGGATACGTCACCCCTTCGATTGTTACGCTTGCCTCCACATAGGTATAGGGCGAGGGAGGCGGTTCGAACTGTCGGCTGGGTTGTAGCGCCGAAAAAAAGTTTTGCGACTGAAACCGAAGCTTGTTCCAGTTTGCTTGTGAAACCTTAATCTGAACCTCAATGACGCGGTCTTTGAGAAACAAGTCATCAAGCTTTAACTCCTTGGCCTGAATTTGGGAATGGCAAGTTGAAAAAACTAGAGCAGAAAGAAGACGGGAAAAATTTTTCATAAAACATTGGGTTGGGAGAATCAGATCTTAACAAAAGTCACAATGAAAATGTCTTAAGATTGGATACAACTGTCTAAGAGAATCGGTTTCAAAACTGTCTAAAGCTGATAAGAGCACAAGCGAGGTGAAAGAATCCACGATAAAGAGTGGTGATGACATGATCTCGTTCGGGAGACACATCAAAAATGCAGTTGCCACCGTGACAATTCTCGGATCCGATAAAACGGATAAGAGCTGTCAGTCGGCGCTACATCCACGAACGTAGTCGAGTTTCCCTCACTCTTGACGTTGCCCTCAAACTCCACCCACGTCATGAGATCGCTTGACCACTCCACCGAGTCGATCTTTCCGGGAGGCGAGTTCCCCGGGCAAGTAACCTCAGTGCCGACCGTGGCTATGTCCGTGATTCTGAGGGAAGTGCCGATTCGCGAAAGAATGAATCCTGACAAAGGATACCGATGATCTTTCCCTGCCGGGCCATTGTTGATCTGGCCGATCTCAGCCTCCACGGTGTCATCGGCGGCGGTGACCGTATGGGACTAACGGGTGCCTCTCCCTCCACGATCAATCCGTTGGCACCCCCATCGTCCAATGCAAGTTGTCCTTCGAAGGCGATATCCCAAAAACGCCTGGTTGCATTCCCGTCGTTCTCCCCCCAAAGCAGTTGGATTTTGTAGAGATCACCGGGCGCGGCGCAGCAGCGAGTCTATTTCATCAGTTCATTCAACGCTTGATTGTCCTCAACTTCTCCGTCGAAAAAGTCCTAGGAACCATAATCACCCGGTGTCGGGTTGCCGACCCAGCGTTCAACGATCGAAGAGGCATATTTGGGTAAGCAGTCGACATGACGCCCGCCTCGCACCCTTGATTATCGATTGGTGGGCCAGTTTTCTAGGCGGCGGCCCAAACCGTCAAGCACCTCCGCCGGCCCGGAGCCAGGACCGATGAGCCGTGAACGGCCGAAGGGAAGGATCCCTCCGGAGTTCACCCTTCAGTGAGACCGTGAGAGCTCGTCACGGTCGATGTTGGCATCGAAAATCACCCGCCCCTCGCGGTTCATCCAGACGGCCTGGAGGGTCGCCGGCGTCACCGTGGTATCGACCGTGAGTTTCAAGAAGACATAGGGCTCTTCGGCGGATTGAACCAAGGCGGGATGCGGCACATTCAAGCTTGGAATCACGCTGCCATGCATGGGGGAGGTAATGAACTGGTAAATGGGATAACCGACCTGGTCGAGGGTATCGTATTTGAGGAGCCGGGAGACGTGGATATCGCCGCCGATCAAGACGACCCCCTCGATTCGGTTCTCACCCAACCAACCCTGCAGGGCCTGACGCTCATGCATGTAGGTGCCCCAATCATCTGATTCCGTGTTCTTCTTATCATCCCAGATCATTCCGCAGGCCAGGATCCGGAAGGTTGCGTCGGACTCCAACAAACCAGCTTTCAGCCACTCCCATTGTCGTTTTCCAAGCAGGGTCGGCCGGGTGGGATCCGCCCAGGATTCCTCAGTGCGGGAAAACCAACGGGTGTCCAACAAAAACACCTCGATCGGGCCGTAGCGAAACTTCGTGTAGATCCCTTGGTCCTCGTGTCCAAAGCTTGGGTTGGGCCGATAATTCATGAATCCTCGACGCGAGTTTTCCTTGCCGGGCAAGGTTCCGTCGGAATCGTTCCGGCCAAAATCATGGTCGTCCCAGGTTCCCCAAAATGGAATCGAACGCAAAGTTTCGGCCAATGGAGGAACACTGGAGAAGCGCCGGTAGGCGTCATGCACGCGGTCAAGATCGGTGACATCGATGTAGGGGGTATCGCCCAATAACACGACGCCATCGACCCCTTCCTCCTTCATCCGGGTCCAGATGGAGGAGGGTTCGGAGCTCGCGCAGGAACCGAAAGCCAGTGTGACTTGAACCGGTTGATGGGTTTCGGGAGCCGTCCTGAAGGAATAATCCTCGCCGTCCCAAAGCATCTCCGAAGCCCGACGAATGCGATACCGGTAATCCGAATTCGCTTGCAGCCCGGAAACTTCCCAACGCAGACACCAATCCCCGGATTCACGGGCCACCGCCTGAAACTGCCGGGCCGGGGCTTCGTCGCCAGGGCGGTGCACCTCCAGGGCATAGGTTCCAGAAACGGGTACCCGGGCCCAAATGATTGCCGAGTGATCACTCACATGCCCGACCAGCGGGCCCTGAGACTGCAGGCCATTCCACAATGGCAACGGAGGTTTGAAATCGGGGGCACGGTGGACCAGCTTTTGAGCGGCGGGTTGCGGGACCCGCTGCAGCACATTTCCGGCGTGAATCCGGCGCCTTCCATGCCTTCCTTGCGCCAGTGCATGAATCTGTACTGGGGTGAGTTCCAGATCATAGACGGCAACATCATCAATGTAGCCGTCCCAGTCCCTTGATCCGTCGCCCCCACGATGGTTCCCGATATGAAAACCGCTCATTTCCTCGAGGCTCTCGCCTTCCGGTATGGCAACCTCATCTCGCAGCATCCCGTTGTGATAGAATTGACAGCGGCCCAGGGCTTGATTCCAAACCATCGCCACATGATACCATTGCCCGGGCTCAATTTCCGGTCCGGTCGTATCACTCACGGCAGAATGGGAAGCCGTTTGAAACCACCACTCGGCGTCCCGCTGTCCCGCTTCCTGCCGTAACCCGAAGGCCAATGAATAACCCGGGGTCGACTCCCAGACAAAATGACGATCATCGGACCCGTCCCCACTGAGATCTTCATAACGATACCAGGCAACCACGGTGAAGACCTCTGCATTGTGATAGCCGAAAAGCGGGTTGCGAATGGCCACGAAGGTCTTGTTTCCCGAGGCGGAACCACTGTCCAGGCGCAGGGCACCCCGTCCCACTTTCGCGACCCGCCTGTCCCGGAGGATTTGAACCGACGATTCTCCCACCGCTCTGCCTTGATAAAGATCATTATTCACGCTGCTGGAATAATCGGTATCAAAGGACCAATGAGCCAAGAGCCCGAAACCTTCCGCGACCGCGTTCCCCTCCGCCGCCTCAATGGGGGAACAGTCAATCACGGCGATGACCAGACTCGCTGAGAGGATCCCCAGCCACGTGGCCTTGAAACCGGGGAGGGTCAAATTCCATGCCTTCAATGGATTTGAGTTTGAGTTTGAATTTGAGTTTGGAAGGATCGGGGGCCGGACTGAAGCACCGCTCCCGCGAGTGTCATGAGACGCTTCGGCAGTCCGTGGCTCAAAGATGGTTGTCAACGGGTCGTTCACGATGGAATGAAGCCAACCAGAACTTTTCCGCTCGGTCAATGAAGGGCAACCCGCCCTCACGAGCCAGGGCAAAGGCCCCACCATCCTCCGGATCCCAACTGCCGCCTGGGTGTCACCCTCAAGGGTTCATCGCTTGAATCTTGAGACCTGATGCGCATGCCCCCTCATTCCCCCTCCCGCTTCCCCCCGCTCATTGAGTCGGAGCCGAGGAACTTTTGGTAGATCAGCGAAGTCAGCATGGCAATGGCCGCGATCCCGACGAAGGCCCCCACGCGATACAATTGCGTGAGTGAGGCCATATCGTAGAGGAAGAGCTTCAGGAGCGTGACGGCCATCAGGCCAATGCCGGCGTAACGAGTGGGCTGATTCCGTTGCCGAATCCCCACGATCATGAGCAGGAGCGCGAAGATGGCCCAGGCGATCGTGTAGGTCATGTCACTGGCCAGGTTTTGGCCGAACACAAAGCGAAGGACCGGTTGTCCCGGTTCGGTGAAGAAATCAGCGATCTGAATATTCAACAGCACGAAGGTGGTGATGCCGGTCATGGCGTAATAGAGTGGCCGGACCCGTGTGCCCCTCACCGTGGTGTGCGTCGGCATCAGCCGGGCCCCCAACCACAGGCAGACGATGGCGATGCCATACGTGTAGCTGTACCAGTTGAGCAGTGGATAGGCGGCATGGGGGTGGTAGCCCAGCACGGCGGGATTGATACAAAGGCGGGCAAAGCCGATCGCCAGCAGGGCGAGGCCGGTATTCAATAACCCCCTGGCCGGCAAGCGTCGGAAGAGCCAGAGGAGGGCGGTTCCCTCCAAACACCACGCGAGGGTCAGCCATTCGTGCTCGAATTGAATGGGGAAAATCAGCGTGATGAACAACAATCCGCAACCACCCAGCCAAGCGAGGATGGAAAGCCGCGAGGGATCCTCCTGGGGCAATTGCTTGTTCAACCAGCGCAATGCCAGCAGCGGAGGGATGGCGAACCCCAGGGGGATCAGCCCCATCACTTGATTGGGCCACTGATCTTTCCAGAGATCATAAACGGGCAGGAAGTGGAGCACTCCGGCCAGGGCACCCGCGACCCAGACCAGCCTCTGCGTGCCAGCCCCCTTCATCGTGGTGAAGGGATAGAGGAAGAAGAGCAGGGAACTGCCAAGATACCAGGCGAGCGTCGAACCGCCGTGATGGGCCTGATCGCGGCCTCCATGCCAGACCAGCTCCACCAGGAGAGTGCCCCCCAGCGCCACCAGTGGGAGCGCGGCAATCCGGACGAGTCGGTGCATCAACAACCCCAGCGCCCCCAACCCGAGGGACGTTGCAAACACCGGCCACGGATGAGCGATCGTGTGGTTCTGAATGAGCAGGCTCAACAAGAGAAAGGGAGGCACGAGGGCCGGCAGTTGGTAGGCGATCTTATCCGGCACTTTCAACCAGGCAGGAGCGGCTACTTGGAACGGATGCCTTTGGCGGATGCGATCGGTGAATGGCCGCAGACACCGTGGCACCAGAGTGAAGACCACTGCCAGTCCAGCGATGACCGGCAGCATCTCGGTTGACGGGATACTGTCATTCAAAGGCGTGAGGATCCAGATGAACGCGGTGATGCTGGTGAAGACGAAGGCCAGCAAGATGCCCGCCGCCGAGGCCATCAGCAGCGCCGTCGTGATGGCGACGAAATTGATCATCAGGATGGCTGTCCAAATGGCCGTGGACCATGATGCCACCCGGATGAGCGGGACAATGACCAGGAGCAATGACACGATCGGCATCAACGAGCCGATGAGCGAAACGGGGCTCCCGGGACGCTTGGCTTGAATCAGGAGGGGCACGCCCGCATGGATAACCCCAAACCCCACATAACCTCCCAAAGCCCAGAGCAGGAACTGTTCGCCCCCGGCGCCGGCCGTCCAAGCCGCCAGAATCATGAAGACGATCGCATTCTGGGCGGCCGGCACGCCCTTGAGCCGGGTCCACCAAAGGCTGATTGCCAGGACGCAGAGATCGGTGCCGAGCAGCAAGCCGTAGAGGATGGCGGGCCTTTCCCCCAAACCAGCGGGAGTGAGATGGAGGAAGACGTAGAGAAGGGTGGAGAACGCCGGGATGATGGCCCCGTAGCTGAGCCAGGGGTTGAGGCGTTGATCTCGACTGGCCTTCGCGACGGCGGCCGTGTAGAACGCGCAGAAACCAAGGAAGACGGGAACGGTTTCGATGATCGGCAGGGGGCTCGATGAGGATCCGATCCACATCCACTGCATCATGACCGTGCCGATGGCACTCCCCAACGCCAGCCAGTCCCAGCGCTTCTTATCCGCGACCGTGAGGAGACCGGCATCGAGCATGGCGATATACATGAAGAGGGCGGTGGCGTTTTGGGTGTCGCTGCTGACCAAGAGGGGGGTCAGGAAGCCTCCCAACATGCCGAGGATTGCGATCACTTGGGCCCCGAAGCGCATCGACAGCACGAATGCGGCAGTCGTGATAAGCATCATCGCCCCGAATGTGGTCGCTGCGCTGAACAAGGGGAACTGATACACCGCGTGACCGGTGAAGGTGACCGCGTAGAGGATCACGACGCCGGCGGCGCACAAGGTGTCCGCCGTGACGCGGTAGCGATTGCGGTTCATGCGGAACCCGCCTGCGAGGGCGGCCGCCCCGGCAAGAAAACCGATGGCCACCCGCAGTTCCTGGGAAATGAGGCCGTTATCGAACGAGTATTTGATGAAAAAAGCAGCGGCCAGGAACAGCGCCAGACCTCCCAGCCAAGCAAAGAGTCGAACCCCCATGAATTGTTCCCAATTGAAGGCGGATTTCGCGGATGGCTTGGCTGAAGGCGCCGCTTGATCGCGCCCTGGAGCGGGGGATTGGGGAGGCCTTGTCTCCCTCACCGTGGGCTCGGCGGTCGGCCTTTCCGAAATCTTGGGGACGGCAGAGACCGGGGTGGCCGGACGCGCTGTCGGGGGCGGGGAAACCCGCGGGATTGATTGCGGTGGGGTCACGGGGCTGGCGACCTGTGATGCAGGGGTTGAACCGGTGGCCCGCTCGGGCGCGTTGTTCCGTTCCAGAGTCTTGAGCCGGAGATCGGTGGTATCAAGGCGCGCTTCGACCGCAGCAAGGCGTTGTTGGTTCATCCGAAGTCGGCCAACGATAAAGACGGTCAGCGGAAGCAGCCCGAGGAGGGCCAGGTCATAAAGTGGGATCATCATGGAAGCATTCCTCTTTCGGCGTTTCTATTCAGGGCTCTCAGAACCGGTTACCGGACAGGGAGAGTCTAGGGCGAGTCACCGGATCCACCAAATCGATAGCGTCAATGGGAGGATCGATCCGATCGATTCGACCGATCCCATCGCTGATACGCACAAAGACAGCAAAGCCCTGATCTGGGTTGTCCTCGGGAGAATGGAAAGGTTGGATGTTTGGGGCATGACTCTGACCGTGTGAATTGTCGCTGGCCGATGCGCATGGTTTTTGTGCGAAAGGGGAACTTATGCGATCCGGTGCCCCGGGCGTCGAAATGTTAAGAGGTGCGAAGGCTGGGAAGTGCCATTGGTATTCGCCGGATTCCAGCACCCAATGCGTGCCCACGAACCTTGACTGGGATTCGACTGATCCGAAAAACGTTCGAGTTCATGCAGCCAATTCACATGCCCAGCGAGCATGACCATTAAATCCGTGTTGGTGAGACGGTGACAGAGACCTCGACACAAGGAAGGCCATTCAGCGCCGTCTGACTCCCACTAAAGCTGTGGGTCTCGAGACTCAAGATTCAGACACCCCCATCCCTCTGGATCCATAGGCATACGCTTGAACCGAGTTTCGAACAAAGTCACCACACGATCATGTGACCGA
>DEAY01000461.1 GCA_002348345.1 Verrucomicrobia bacterium UBA2970 | reverse complement strand
TTCAAAGAATCAAGCCCTTGAGCGATGGACCGAGCTGGGCCGCTTGCGCCGTGTGGAAGGACCAGGTCGGGCGGCGGCGTTGCCGGAAATCGTGGTGGCGGTCGATGTGGAGAACCGGCTTTTGGGAAAACGGGGAGCGGCTCGGGTCTATGGGCCTCAGAAGGGGCTTCGTGAACAGGATTTCCCATTGACGGACGAATGTTTTCGAGCCCTTGCCCAAGCCAGTCGTCGCCATCTCGGGCGAGACGATTCCAGACGGGCCGGTGCGGGGGCCGCAGGGGGGCTGGGGTTTGGGTGCTTCGCGTTTCTTGAGGGGCAGGCCCAATCTGGATTCGATCTCTTTGCTGTTCAGGCCAATCTCGACCGAAGACTAGGCCGGGCGGACCTGGTGATTACGGGCGAGGGGTCCATTGACCGTTCCTCGTTGATGGGAAAAGGCGTGGGGCGGGTGGCCCAATGGTGTCGTGAGCATGAAAAACCATGTCTGGGGCTTGGCGGGTGCGTGAAGGCGACGGCCAAGCTGCGCCAATGGTTTGATAAACTTTATTCGACCGTCGAATCAGGGAGGGATCCGGCACTTGCCATCGATCGCCCGGGCGCGCGCCTGTCCCAGATCGCTCGACTCGCGGCTTTGGAATGGTAGGCCAGGGCTCCCTAGCCCTTTCGGGTCGGATCACCGGCCCAAGATCCGTCTCTCAGAGTCCTCGATTTGCCCGCCACAGGAGGAAGGAGCCGATCCCCTGAAACAGGAAGTTGGGAAGCCAAACGATGATCTCCGGATAGAACTGAGGCTTGGTGTCCAAACTTTGGGCAACGATGAGGAAGGTGTAGTAAACGGCCAGGAGGATCAGCGCCAAAGCAATCCCCATGGTGGTCTCCCGTCGATGGGCCTGAATGCCTAGGGGAATCCCGATCAGGGTGAAGCTGAAGCAGGCGAAGGAGAAGGCGATTTGCCGATGGATTTGGAGTTTGACCGGAGTCAACATCTCAACCCGGTTCATGGCAACGTCCTCGCCCTGGATCGCTCCCCGACTCCGCAGCTTGGAATCTTCGACGGCTGCCTCTCGGATCAGCAATTCGGTTTGAAGCTGTTTGAGGGTCATATTGCTGATCTTGGGTTTCGTGCGGCGCTGTTGTTGCTTCTCAAGCTGAATGGGTTCGGAAATATACTCCCCGGGAATTTCCAGCCATTGCCACTCGTATTCCTGGTTAAGCGCATTTTTTTTCTCACGCCTTAACATCGCCGTGGTGTTTTCGAGTACGAACTGGACGAGCCCCTCCTGCTCGTTGAATTCCAGTCGCCCCCGGGCCGCGTTGTACTCCGCGTCGGCTTCTCCATCGGAGAGGGTGAAGATCCTCACCTCACGGAGTTGATCGCCTTCCCGCTCGCCAATGTAGAGCCAATAGCCCGGGACTTCGGTAATAAAGGTTCCCTCGGGCAGAAGGCTGGCCGTGGTGCGGACGTCCACTGTGTTGAGGAGATTCTTGTAGGTCGCACGACAGATCGGACCGGCCCACAAGTTAATCACCGCACACAGTCCGCTGCAAACAAGGCTCAGCAGGAGGACGGGAAGGGCCAGGTTGATCACACTCACTCCACTGGACCGGAGGGCGGTGAGCTCCTGATCGGCACTGAAGCGACCGAAAAAAAGAAGCACCGCCGTGAGGAGGCCGATGGGAAGGGCGAAGACGAGGACGTAAGGGAGCAAAAGCCCAAGCGCTCTGAAGACCAACCCGAGAGAGGCCTCTCCGTTGACCAGGAGGGCGACTATTTCTTTGAGCACGTTGCCGAGAACGAGTACAAAGGTGAAGACCGTCACGGTCATGAGTGAGGTCGCGAGGATTTGCTTCGTGATATGGGTGTAGATCGTCCGCATTCGCTCTGCCGGGACAAGTCGTCGTCCCCTGTGCTGCTTGAGAGAGTTTGCGGCCTGCCGTCGCCAGGGTCAATCATGGCCTGAAGGGCGGGCTTCGGGAAGGCGATCGGAAAGAACCAATGATGGGATCCAGGCGACCTATTCCTTTGACCCTCTATTTGGCAATGCTCTGCCAGTTTGCCGTGGGAGGCGCCGTGATTCCCTTTGCGGGCGTCTTGCTCTCTGAGCGGGGGCTCAGCTATGCACAGGTGAGCCAGATTTTCGCGTTATCCTCCTCGACGCTGCTGGTTTTTCCGTTGCTCTGGGGAATGATTGCCGATCGGTTGATTCCCATCGATCGCTTGTTTACGATTTTGAACCTCCTCTCACTGGCGGCGTTTTTCGTGCTTTACTGGCAATTTGATTTCGGTGGCTTGTTGATCGGGTTTCTGATGTTTTATTCCTTCTACCACCCAACCTTTACCCTGATCAATGCGCTCTGTTTCCATTATATGGACGTTCCGGAAGAACAATTTGGCAAGGTGCGGGCTTGGGGGTCGGTTGGATGGATGGTTCCCTCCTTGATGATCTACGCCTTGCTGCTTTGGCGGCCCGGAATGGAGCTGGGATTCATCCTCATCGTGGGATCGGTAGCGGCTTTGGCCATGATGATCGTGACTCTCCTACTGCCCCGAGTGACGATTGAATCGCGGGCCGGTTTTCGGGAAGCCGGGGGGAGAGAGAATTCTCGGTATTGGGAGGCGATCGGTGGGCTCATGCGCAATGGGAACTATGTGGTGATCCTGATTTCATTCTTCCTCATATCGGGTTCCTTCTCCTTGCTGACCTACTATTCGCCGCCGCATTTGGTGTCACTAGGGATGGCGAGGAAATGGATCGGTCCGGTTCAATGCATCGGCGTCGTCTTGGAAATCATCGCCTTCCCATTCCTGCCCCGCTTGTTGGGACGCTTCGGATACCGAGTGTGCCTCTCCGCAGGGGCGTTGTGCCTGGTGGCCCGGCACCTGATCTTTGTTTTCTCAAGCTCACTGTGGTTGCTGGCACTGAGCTATCTCTTGGCGGCAATGATGGTAGTCCTGTTTTATATCGGGGCCTCGATCATGGTGAACCACTTGGCGAGTCGCTCGGTTCGGGCGAGCGCTCAGACCATCCTGGTTCTCATTGGTTCCGGGTTGGGGCCCCTGGTCACCAACGGAAGCGTGTCCCTTTGGCTGGACGCCTATCCCGGGGATTTGAGACCGGTATTTTTGTTTGCCGGAGTGTTGGCTGCTCTCGCGGTGGTCGTGATCGAGTGGCGCGGGCGGCGATTCCGAGTCGGGCCTGAGGCGGCGGTGGTTCAGGAGGTGAGAGAGAAGGGGGGGGACGTTTCATTTCCAGGTTAGGTCCCAACATCCGAGATTCGGGGCTCGCCACCGGTTGCGAACCGGGTCATGATGGCGTCAGCGATGAGTGGCTATCCCGAGGTCAAGTGTCCGACGTGTCAAAAAAGAGGCCCATGGTTGGATGAGTCCTATGGCCCGTTTTGCTGCAAGCGTTGTAAGACCGTTGATTTTGGAAAGTGGTTTAAAGAAGAGATGAGCATTAAGGAACCCCTCCGTGGGGATCATTTTGAGGGCTATGCCGAGCTTCCTCCGGGGAACTACCTTGATCAGCCGGAACCGTGAATCGACTGGGACAGAGTGAAGAGAAATGAGTTTGGACGAAACCCAAAAACAGACCGTTCGAGATTGGATTCAATCGGGTGAGGACCTCTCGGAGATCCAATCGAAGCTGGCTTCCGAGCTGGGCGTCAGCCTGACCTACATGGAGGTGCGATTCCTGGTCGATGACCTCGGGTTGATGCCGCAGG
>DEAY01000438.1 GCA_002348345.1 Verrucomicrobia bacterium UBA2970 | reverse complement strand
CCGAGACCGATGCCTGGCGGAAGTTGATGGGAGCCCGCTCGATGAATCATGAGCGGCACCGACCTCTTGAGGTGGTGAACCTGCTTCCCCAGCACCCCATCATGAAGTCCTTTCCCGCGACATGGTCGACGCCAGCGGGCGAGCTATACAAGATCATGGAGATGTTCCCCGACGCCCGCCCCTTGGCGAAGGCCTTTGGGCAGGACACCCAGATGGATCATGTTTGTGTGTGGGTGAATCAACTGGGCTCGTCGAAGGTCTTCACGACGACGCTGGGGCACCACAATGTCACGATGAAAGAGCCGGTCTACCTCGATTTGGTGACCCGAGGGTTGTTGTGGACGGTGGATCGGCTTGAGGCCGATGGTTCGGTCGATCGCCGGGCCAGTCCGCGGCGGCTCGGAGACGTCGGCAAGCGCAAAGTCCTGGCGGCGGATTACCACAAGAAGCGCATCGCCATCGTGGACGCAGAGGGTCAGGTGGAGTGGGAGCATCCGATTGACGACATTCATTACTGTCGGGTGTTGCCCAACGGCAACATTCTCTTTCAGACCGATTGGACCCACTTGGTCGAGATGACCCGGGATCATCGGGTGGTCTGGGAATATGACGCCACGCTTCAGAATCGAGAGGGCAAGGAGGCGGTGGAGATCCATGCCTTTCAGCGGCTTCCCAATGGCTTAACGATGATCGCTGAGAGTGGGCCGGCCCGGATTATTGAGGTGGATCGAACGGGGCGGATTCATCGAGAAATCCGCCTCAAGGTCGATAACCCCCATCCTCACCGAGACACGCGGATGGTCGAAAAGCTGGCGAGCGGTCATTACCTTGTTTGCCACGAAGCCGACGGGATGGTTCGAGAGTATAGTGACCAAGGAGACGTCGTTTGGGAATACCGAACGGGCGCGCCCACCTATGGCGCGACCCGGTTGGCCAATGGGAACACGTTGATCGGCAACGGAGGCGGCCATAACGTCCTTGAGGTTTCGCCGGGCGGACAGGTGCTATGGTCATTGGATTCAAGTGATTTGCCGGGTCTTGAGCTGGTCTGGGTGACCAATGTCGAGGAACTCCCCAATGGGAATTTTCTGATCGGGAATTGTCATGCGGGCGAGGCCAATCCTCAGATCTTGGAAGTGACCCGCGGCAAGGAGGTGGTCTGGTCCTTTCGGGATTTTAAAACGTTTGGAAACGCGTTGCCGATTTCGCATGTTTTCCGGGAATAGTTGCCCCCCATTCCAAGGGCGGCGGCCGAAGACGCGACGGCAGGCGAGGGAATTAAAAAACGCTATTCCTATTGCGGCAACGTCGTTCAATCCTTAAGTTCTGGAACCATGACACGCAGGAGGAAAGAGGGGAGGACCAGGAAGGGCGGATCGCTTTGCTGGGCTGTCCTGATCATGCTTTCCAGCGGGTGTGCGACCTCGCCCAGTCCTCAGGAACCCGAATCCGGGAGGGTCTCGCTTCCCCAATACAGTGAGTCGTTCGCGGGAAGGGATTTATCAGGTTGGCAAGCCCCGTTGGGGGATTGGAT
The DNA here is from genome assembly GCA_002348345.1 of Verrucomicrobia bacterium UBA2970. GTDB lineage: Bacteria > Verrucomicrobiota > Verrucomicrobiia > Limisphaerales > AAA164-E04 > UBA2970. Next base: position 7,831 of record DEAY01000438.1, on the reverse strand, counting down.
GGCGGTCGGGGAAGCCGCTATTGACCCGGAACGGAGCGAGGCTTTGACCTACACGGAGGGCGAGGGGGTTCTGGTCAATGGGCCCAAAGGGAAAACGTCGAACCTGCTCACCGAGGTCAAGCATGGCGATATTGAACTTCATTTGGAGTTCATGGTTCCAGAAGGCTCCAATTCAGGGGTCTATCTCCAAGGCCGCTATGAGATTCAGATCCTGGACAGTTGGCAACAATATCGACCGTCGTTTGCGGATTGTGGGGGGATCTACCAGCGCTATCTTGATGGAAAGGGGTTCGAAGGGTATGCGCCGCGTCTCAATGCCTCGCTTCCTCCGGGCGTATGGCAGCGGTTTGATGTGACGTTTCGCGCGCCCCGGTTCAATGATTCCGGCAAGAAGACCGAGAATGCCCGCTTTGTCAAAGTCGTGCACAACGGCGTTGTGATTCATGAGGAGGTTGAGGTGAGCGGACCGACCCGATCTGCCTCGTTTGAAGACGAGGGTGCATGGGGTCCCCTGATGTTGCAGGGGGATCACGGACCGGTGGCCTACCGAAATCTGCTCGTCCGCCACCTGGTCATCCCGTGAGCCTCAGCACTCCGAGTCTCTCTTCGAGACGAGTGCTCCATCCGGTGATCGAAAGAACTCGAGGAAGCGATGGCCATGAGGGAAATCCAGACCATTGAGGCTGCCCTAAATCGCGTGGCTTGGAGGCGACGGTGGTTCCGGGCTTGGAATGGGTTTTTCCAAGGGTTATTGCTGGCCTCCCTCGCTTGGTTGATGGCGACCCTTGGGTTCAAGTTCCTGCCGCTTCCCTTTGCCATGTTTGGTGTTTTGGGCCTCGCGGCATTGGGCGCTGTCGCCCTCGGATTTATATGGGGCGGGTTCCGAACCGATGGTCTCCTTGAAACCGCGCGGTGGCTCGATCAACAACTCGGCTCGAAGGAGTGCTTGAGTGCTGCGGTTGAGTTGCATCAAACAAGTGGACCCTGGGGGGCAGCGCTCCTTCAAGAAGGATTGAAGTGGGTGGGCCACGTTCAAACGGCTCGATTGCTGACCTATCAGCTTCCCGCTGCAGCCCGTTGGACGATGTGGTTGCTTCTTGCCAGTGTCTGCCTGGGGTGGGTTCCAGAGTATCGGAGCCAAGACTTTTTGGACCGTCAGCGGGAAAAGGAGGTGATGAAGGAGGTGGGACGACATTTGAGTCGCTTGGCCAAGCGTTCGTTGCAACTCCGGCCTCCCGTCATGAAACCCACGGAGAGTGCCATGGTGTCGGTCGATGAATTAGGGCGGCAGTTGACTGAGGCAAGACTCACCCGGTCGGATGCCCTGGAGCGAATCTCGAGCGTATCGGAGAGGCTGAACGAAACGGCGAAAACCTTCGGCGAGAATCCTGCCTTCAAGCGGATGCGGCAGGAAGCGCGGATCCCCTCGGGGACTCCGGCCCCTTCCCAGAGGGCGCTTCAAGAGGAGATCGATGCCCTTCAGGAAAAAATGAATGGGGCCTCGGGAGATGTGAACGGGTTGGAGAGAATGAAACGCAAGCTCAACGAGCTTCAAAGGCTTGCGGTTCGGCTCGATGACGAGGAAGCACTCTCCGCGGCAATGAAGGAGCGGATGGCCGAGAGGATCTCGAGCTTAACTCGGTGGGGGAAACAACAGGGGATCCCCCTGCCCGATCTTGACGACGCGATGGCCGCCTTGCCCGATGGTGAAATGAGTCGGCTCCTCGAGTCATTGGATCTGGCCCAGATTGATCTCGACCAGATGAGGGCGATGGCAAAGTCGTTGCAGAAGATGCAGGCCGAAGCGGCTCAGATGGGAAGAACCTTGGGTGAGCAACTGGAACGCGGGCAAGTCCAGGCCGCTCATCATCGATTGATGGAGATGACCTCGAAAAACAGCCCGGGGTCCACAGGGGGGGATCAACCGCTGTCCCTCATGAAGGAATTGTCGGACGCGCTGGAGCCGGCCAGAGACTACGGGGCGGTGGGAGCGTTATTGAAGCAGGCGATCCAGGCAACCCAGGACCAGCGACCCGCCCAGGCATCGGAATCGCTTCGGGCGGCTGCAGAGGAATTGAAGCGACTGACGGGACAACTTGGTGACGTGCAGTCTTTGATGGCAAGCCTTGAGGCGTTGAAGAACGCGCAGCAGTGCGTGGGGAACGGCATGGGATGGGGTCAAGTCAAGGGGGGGCGTCCGAAGCCAGGGACGGGAGGCATGCCCGGTGCTGGCGTGGGCACATGGGCGGATGAAAACGCCGGTTGGTTTTACGTTCCCGAAACGGCGGAGCGCTGGGACGATTCCGGCCTGACCCAGCCCGAAACAGACGCTCGCGGTCACACAGACCGGGGGGAGGGGGAGGTAGCTTCCGGCATGATTCCGACGACCGTAAGAGGGCGTTTCACTCCTGGCAGCGCGATGCCGAGCCTCCCTCTGAAAGGCCTCAGCATTCGAGGTCAAAGCCGGATTCAGTACGAGGAAGCCATGTCGGCAGCCCAAGACGCCGCGCAAAGTGCTCTGAGTCAACAGAAGGTGCCCCGTGCCTATCAACAAAGTGTGAAAGGTTATTTCGATGAATTTGAGGAACCGCTTCGGAGGGGTGGTCAGGAGGAGGGGATGTGATGGATGAAAAGGTGACCTTATTCCGTCATCACCACGACCGATTGAAACAAGAAATCGGGAAGGTGATTGTCGGTCAATCGGAGATCGTGGAAGGAACCCTAGGGGCGGTTTTCGCGGGAGGACATGTCCTGCTGGAAGGGGTGCCGGGGTTGGGGAAGACGCTGCTGGTCCGCACGTTGAGTCGGGTGCTTGACCTCTCCTTCAATCGAGTCCAGTTCACTCCCGATCTGATGCCGGCGGATATTCTCGGGACCAACCTGGTGGTGGAGAACGCCGACGGTCGACGGGAGTTTCAATTTCAGCATGGCCCCATCTTTGCCCAGATGGTGCTGGCGGATGAGATCAACCGAGCGACTCCGAAGACCCAATCGGCCATGCTGGAGGCCATGCAGGAGAAAAGTGTGACCGCCGGGGGGGAGGTGCGTCGACTGGAAGCTCCCTTCTTCGTGCTCGCGACTCAGAATCCGATCGATCAAGAAGGCACCTATCCCCTCCCGGAGGCCCAACTGGATCGTTTTTTCTTCAAGCTTCTGGTGAGCTATCCCAGTGCGGAGGAATTGTTGAAGGTGATCGACCGGACGACCCAAGCGAATCCAGAAGCCGTCGAAAAGGTCTTGGACCGGGAAAGCTTGTTGGAGATGCAGGCGCTGGTCCGAGAGGTTCCGGTGCCGAGTCATGTCAAGGACTACGCGGTTCGCTTGGTTCTGGCGAGTCATCCCGGCACCGAGACCGCCTTGGCGGTGTCGAACCAGTATCTCCGGTTTGGAAGCAGTCCTCGTGGCGCCCAGGCGATGATTCTGGCGGCTAAGGTGCGGGCGCTCACGGAGGGTCGCTTCAACGTCGGTTTGGACGATATCCAATCCGTTCTTCTCCCGGCATTGAGGCACCGATTAATTCTCAATTTTGAAGCGCAAGCTGAGGCCATCACCACCGATCACGTTCTCGCAACCATCAGGGAAGAGGTGCCCGTTTCCAGAGAACGGCTTCCCCAGAGCCAATCGTCCGGCTAGCCTCGGGTTCCGGATCCTGGGCGGGAGGATTGTCGGTCTCGACCTGGTGCTTGGCGTTGAATCCTTCGAAGAGAGGCCTTGGCGGTTTCGTCGCCTGCCCGGGCTGCGGCCATGAGATACTGCCGAGCAAGGTTGAGGTTCTTTGGGACGCCTCGTCCGACGATAAACATCAGTCCGAGGTTGGTCTGGGCCTTGACGTGTCCCTGTTCCGCCGCTTGGGCGAACCATTGGGCGGCCTGGCGATAGTCCCGGGTCACCCCCCGTCCGTCGTAGTAGCGCTCCCCGAGGTCGTAGCCCGCCGCCGGATCTCCCGCCATCGCTTTGGCGAGCGATTCCTGGGTGTGCTTTTCTTGGAGTCCCGAGGCCATGGCCGAGGCCTGCTTGACGCCTTCCGTTGTCTGTTGGACCGAAGACTTTATCTTCATCCAGGAAGCCAGTGCGGCGATGATTCGAAGAATCCAACCCATTGCGCCCGAGTATTCCGGTCATGACGCGAAAATTCAATGTTGATAGGTGACTCATTGACTCGGAGCGGGCGGCGAATAGCTTGACGAACGCAGCGTTCGTGCGATTAAGTCAGGAAACTTAGATTTCCATTCAGGAGGGGTTGGTCCACCTGAAGGGAACCCAATGCTTATGAAGACGATTGATAAGGCGCTGTTATCCCTACTGGTTGCGGTTGGTCTGGCGGGTTGTTCGGGGGGAAGCGAATCGGTGGTGGACTCCGGATCGGAGTCGGGCAAGTCCGATCCGAAGGGCACCATTGCCATTTCCGTCCTGACGACTTCGAACCCCTTTTTCAATGTGATTACCGATCACCTGAGGGATGAAGCCCAGAAGCATGGTTACGACGTCCTTGCCACCAGCGGAGAATTTGATGTCGCCAAACAGCAGAACCAGGTGAAGGATTTTATCGTCAAGGGGGTGACGGCGATTGTGCTGTGTCCCTGTGAATCGAAATCGATCGGTCCGGCCATCAAAGAGGCCAACGAGGCGGGAATTCCCGTCTTTACGGCGGACATTGCCTGTCTGGCTCCGGATGCCAAGGTGGTCGCCCATGTGGCCACGGATAATCTCGGTGGGGGTCGTGAGGCCGGCAAGGGAATGATCGAAGCGCTGGGCGAGTCCGGTGGCAAGGTCGTGATTCTCGATTACAAATCGGCGGAATCGTGCCTGCTTCGTGTTCAGGGATTCAAGGAAGTGATTGACGGACACAACCAGGCGAATCCCGATTCCAAGATCGAGGTCGTCATGGAGCTCCCTGGTGAAGGGCAGAAGGACCGCGGTTACAAGGCGGCGGAGGATGCGATTCAGGCCCATCCCGACTTAGCGGGGATCTTCGCCATTAATGACCCTTCCGCGCTGGGAGCCCGGGCGGCTCTGGAAAAAGCGGGGAAGGCTGATCAGGTGAAAATCATTGGATTCGATGGTCAACCCGAAGGGAAGCAAGCGATTAAGGAAGGCAAGATTTATGCGGATCCAGTCCAGTTTCCCGATCAAATCGGACGGAAGACCATGCAGACGATCATGGCCTACCTGAGGGGCGAGGAGGTTCAACCGGAGGTCTTGATTCCGACGAAACTCTATCGCCAGAGCGACGGGATGGCCGACCCGGAGCTCAACTAGGGAGCGCGGCCTGCGACCCAGGCCAGCCTTCGACGCCATCAAGGAGGGGCCGACGCGGGACGGTTCACTGGGAGGCGAAAAGAAAGGGGGTGACTGAGTCTTCCACATCCCTTGGGTTAGTTGTCCCCAGGGAGAGAGAGTTGGGCTAAGTCTTTGGCATTCCAGCTTGATTGAAGGGGGCTTTTGGGGGCACTCTCGGGGCATCACGTTGTTGTTGTCATGAGCTTTCCTTCATCATCTCTTCTTCGGAGCGGGTTGCCGTTCGTTACCTTCCTTCTCGTCGGGTCCCTGTCCGCCGAATCGGACCAAGACGTTCGATTCAATCGCGATATTCGATCGATTCTTTCCGATAAGTGTTACGCTTGTCACGGTCCTGACCGCAACGCCCGGAAAGCGGATTTGCGTTTAGATATCGAATCGGAAGCGAAGGCGGATCGAGATGGCTATTCGGTCATCGATGTCGATGACCCCTCGAAGAGCGAACTGTTGGTACGGATTCTGACTGCGGACGAAGACGACAAGATGCCGCCCGTCTCTTCGGGGAAGGCGTTGACGGAAGAAGAAGTTGAACGACTCCAGAGATGGGTTGAGTCTGGCGCGGAGTGGGAGGGGCATTGGGCCTATCTGCCTCCCCGCAAGGCGCCTCTACCCGAGGTGAGGAACTTGGACTGGCGGCGCAGCCCGATTGACCGGTTCATCGGGGCTCGGTTGGAGGCGGAGCGGTTGGAGCCTTCGAAACGAGCGGATCGCCGAACCTTGATTCGGCGCGTCTATTTGGATTTGACAGGGTTGCCGCCGAGCGTGGACGAGGTGGATCGTTTCTTGAAGGATCGCGATCGATTTGCCTTCGATCATGTGGTGGACCAACTGTTGGCCTCACCTCACTTTGGGGAACGGATGGCGGTCCATTGGCTCGACCTGGTGCGCTATGCCGATACGGTTGGCTACCATGGAGATCAGCCGTATTCCGTGTGGCCCTACCGGGACTATGTGATTGAGGCGTTCAACCGGAACATGCCTTTCGACCAATTCACGCGGGAGCAACTCGCAGGAGATATGATTCCTGGTGCCACTCGAGACCAGAAGGTGGCCTCGGGCTACAACCGTCTTCACATGATCACTGCCGAAGGTGGCGCTCAGGACAAGGAATACTTGGCGAAGTATGCCGCGGATCGTGTTCGCACGACCTCGAGTGTTTGGTTGGGGTCCACAATGGGATGTGCGGAGTGTCATGACCACAAGTTTGACCCGTTCACCACGAAGGATTTTTATCAGTTTGCCGCCTTCTTTTCTGATTTAAAAGAGCGCGGATTTTATGGAGGTAATCGCTGGGAGCCTCAACTTCCGCTGCCAACGGTCGGTCAAGCCGCCAAATTGACGGCTCTGGAGTCAGAGGTCGCTCTGCTTGAATCGACCCTGATCACGTCGACGGAAAGCCTGGTCAATGCGCAGTTGGCCTGGGAGGCGCACTTGAGGTCGGAGGATGAGGCGGGGAGGCTCCTATGGGAGCCGGTTCGTCCGACGGAGGCTGACTCGTCCCAAGGGGCGACCCTGCGTCTTCTGGCTGACGATTCGATCCTCGTCACGGGGGAGAATCCTGAAAACGATACCTACCAGGTGACGTTGTCACCAGGACGAGATCGGGTGACGGGAATCCGTTTGGAGGCACTGACGCATCCCTCCCTCGATGGCGAAAGTTTGTCGAGGGGAGGCGGCAATTTTGTTCTGACCGATGTCAAGGTGGAGCGAGTGGCTGCCGGAGACGATGCCGGCCAGGTTGTGAAGATTGCTTCGGCTCGGGCAGACTTTTCCCAGGGAGGGTTTGACATTAGCAACGCGATCGATGCCAACGAGAAATCGGGCTGGGCGGTGGATGGAGCCAACAGGAAGGAATCTCGCCGGGCGGTCTTTACCTTTTCCTCGGCGGTCGGATTGGGCCAGGACGATAGGCTGAGAGTGACCCTGAGCCATGGCTCGTCCAAGCAGCGGCACAATATGGGAAGGTTCCGGCTCTCGGTGATCTCCATCGAGAAACCCGGCCTCGAAGAGATTGGCGTGCCGAGCGAGGTCTATCGAACGGTTCAAACGGCCTTCGGGGATCGGGATGAGACTCAGCAGGCGGCCTTGACCCAGTATTATCGAGATCGCACGCCGCTCCTCGATGAAACCCGTCAATTACTCGCGACGGCCACAACCAGCCGTGATCGTCTCAAGAACGAAATCCCGACGATGTTGGTTTCTCAAAGCGTTGAGCCCCGGGTGATGCGGGTGCTGGCCCGCGGCAATTGGATGGATGACTCCGGCGAAGTCGTGCTGCCGGCCACGCCTCATTTTCTGCCAACGCTCGTCACGGAGCAACGCGCCAACCGGCTGGATCTGGCGAACTGGCTGATGCAGCCGGAGAATCCGCTGACTGCACGCGTGTTCGTGAACCGGCTCTGGTATCTGTTTTTCGGCGATGGCCTGTCGCGCACGCTCGACGATACCGGTTCGCAGGGCGAATGGCCGACGCACCCGGAGCTGCTCGACTGGCTGGCGGTCGAGTTCATCGAGAGCGGCTGGGATATCAAGC
>DEAY01000455.1:8059-17697 GCA_002348345.1 Verrucomicrobia bacterium UBA2970 | reverse complement strand
CTGGGGGAACTCTTCAGTCTCGATAGTGACATGGAGTGGCATGTGGCGGTGCCCTGGTATCGGCCGGTCAGGCTCAATCATTGGGGGGTGGGGGCGGATCTGGGTTGGCAGGGCGTCGGGGCTTATCCCCCTTATTACATCGATACGATTTCGGGGGTGGCCGATGTTGGTCGTGGATCGCCGACCTGGGGCACCTTCTACGAGCACGAACAATTGCCGGATCGTTACCAGGATGCCTTTATGGTTTGCGACTACCGCTGGAAATCAGCCAGCCAGGGAAACTATGACTCGAGCGGTCGATTACTCTCGTTTGCTCTCACTCGGTCCGGAGCATCCTGGAGGACCGGGACGGAGACGCTGGCAATGCCCAAGCCGGGTGCCGTGGACTCCCGAGGTAAGCCCATTGACTTTGCCTTGGTTGATGTGACGGTGGCCCCCGACGGGAGTCTCTTCATGAGTGATCATAATCAGGGGATCTGGAGACTTTTTTATGGGTCGCCGAGTGATCGCAAGGCGACGGGGGTTCCCCCGGTTCTTCCAGCGATCGTCAACATCCAAGGAACGCGAGCCGAGATGATTGACGCCGTTCTTGACCTCCCCCAACCGCAATCCGAATGGACCCGCCTTCAAATCGAAGCCGTCAAAGGAAAGGTGGGGGTGTCCTGGCCTGCGGCCTTGCAGCACTATGTTCTCGACGAAACACATGCCTTGAGAAAGCGGTTGCGGGCCTTGCGGTTGATCTCGCCCGCGTATCGCCGTCTTTCCGGGAGTTTCTATGTTCGTCTGGCGGAGTCAAAAAGCGAAGTGCTGAGAGGCCAAGCGGCTTGGCTGACCGGACTACAGGGGGGGCACTACCACCCGCAGATTCTCCATCCACTGCTGTCGGATGCTTCGCCCTTTGTTCGCCGTCGGGCCGCGGAAGCTTTGACGCGGGTCGCGACGAAAAAGAGTGTGATTCCCCTGGTTCAAGCGTTGGAGGATCCCGAGCGGAGGGTTCGTTACACCGCGATGCAGGCGTTGGCCCATTTGCCGACCGCCGACTGGTTCGAGGTGGCAATCGACAGCGAGAATGCTCAGCGGGTCATGCGCGCCCTCGTGGCGGCAAAGCATCGTCGTGAGTTGCTGGAAAGCCGCCTGATCTTGAACACAATCAGCCGTCTTGTGAGTCAGGCGCCTGAAACACTGGAAGACCAGTTGGACCTCCTTCGCGTCGTGGGGCTTTTTCAGGAATCGATTACCAACGACCCAAACACCAAGGCCTTGGTGAGCCGATACCTCATTGACCGCTTTCCCTCCGGCAATGAGGATCTCCGCTGGGAGCAGGCTAGACTGCTTGGTGCGTTGAGGGTGAGCGAGGCCATCCCTGCACTTCTTGATCAACTGGAATCCCAATCCGATGGGGTCAGGCAATTCCATTTGGCTTCCGCGTTATCGCTGATGGAAGGGGGATGGGATCAAGACCATACTGCTCGCTTGCTCCAGTGGCTGTTGGAGCGACAAACCGGTTGGTTTGCCGATTTCTCAGGAAAGGGGATGCAGTTTCGTAGTTTCTGGGGAACGGTGTTGAGCCGATTTCAGAAGACCCATGCCGATGCCTTTGACCAGGCGCTGGCTGAGCTTTCGCCGAACAGTCAACTTGGCAGAATCGTCATGGATCAGTTCGTTAAGAAAAAGGGGGCAGAATCTGATCTCATCAAGCTCTTTCAGAACACATCCTCGCTCTCAGGCCGGCTGGTCTTGCTGGAAACCATGGTGCGAAAGCAGGCGGTCGATCTCCAGTCCTTCGCTCGCGAGCAGTTGCGGCATTCCGTCAACAATCCTCAACTGAAGAAGGCTCTCGTGGGGCTTCTTCTTGCCCAGGGCACTGATTTGGGCGATGCCTCCATCCTCTGGGAGAGTTTCAATGAGAGCAACGATGGAGCTCACCTAGATGACATTGCTTCCGACCTCATGGCATTGGCGCATCAGCATGGAAATCGGAGGCTCAGGCGAGCGCTTCAGCTCAACGAGAACGGTCGTGAGAATCGTGGCGCCCTCGCTCCGATGGTCCGGCGCCTCATCTCGCTTCCGGATGCGGCCGGGGCGTTTGACCAATTGCTGACGCTTGTAAGTGGGCAAGAGCGGAACCATCCACTGGGGAGGCCGCGATGGATATGGGCACAGGAAGATGGTGAGCCAGAACCCACCGCCTACTTTCGGCGGACTTTCGTCGTTGACTCCAATGTTGAAGGGTGGTTGCGGATCACCGGCGACAACGAGTATTCCGCTTATCTTGATGGGGAACTGGTCTCTGAAGGCGACGAATGGACGAAGCCTGCCTTAGTGTCTCTGAGATTGGATGCTGGTACTCACGAGGTTGCGGTTCGGGTTCGCTCCGATGATCGGCCAGCCGGGTTGCTCGCGAGTGTCACCTGGACGACGGAGGAGGGGCGCCGAGGAAACCGGTTGATCACCAATGTGGGCTGGGAAGCCACGACCCGTCGACCCGAGGAATGGCCGCGGACGCAGTCGGCTACGGCCGATTGGAAACCCGCACGTGACCTCGGGGCCTACGGGGTGACACCCTGGGGGGAGGTCTTCAAGGGGGAAGAGAAAATGGAGGCCGGGATCATCCGAAAGTATTGGGTGGGCTGGTTTGAAAGTGAATTTGGAGAAACGGTTGCTCCCGCGGATGCTTCCGGTCTCTCAAGAAATGAAATCCGACAATTACTCCTGTCCCATTCTCTGACCGATGGGGATTCAGAACGTGGCCGGTCGGTCTACTTGAAATATCAATGTCATTCATGCCATCAGGGGGTTCCTGAGATTCCGGGGCGAATCTTTGGGCCTGACTTGGCTGGTGTCACCCGACGCTTGACCCGAGAACAATTGGCTGATGCCATCGTCGCTCCTTCGAAGGATGTCGCCGAACGCTACCGGGCGACCGAGGTGGAAATGAAAAACGGAACCGTCATCAGCGGATTCCTGACGGAACAAAGTGTTGATCAGCTTGTGATCGCGACCCAGACACAGGTTCTCACGGTGATGGTAAGCGATGTTGAATCGATTCATCCCCTGCAGACATCCCTGATGCCGGAAGGGCTTCTTGATGGAAGTGATCGGCAAGAAATGATCGATTTGCTCCGTTTCCTTGATCGTCTCTAGGAGGGACAGAGGTTTGCACCCCAGCCTTAAAGGCGCTTAGAGGGGGGGGCGTTTTCATTTGAGCCTGTCCTAGGCGAAACTGACTCGCTTGGGCCCGTGAGGTTCCCGTTCCATATGCAACCGAGCCAATCGCTCCAGAAGGTTTTTTCGCAAGTCCTGATGGGTTGCTTGAGACCAGAGATTGGTGTACTGATTCGGGTCTGATTCGAGATCGTATAATTCTCCCTCGTCGGTGTGCCGATAGACCACCAGTTTGTGTTGTCGAGTAACGAGTGTGTGTTGATTGAGATGGTGTTCCGTTGGTCTCATCTCAATCATTACCGCATCTTGTACTGATGGTTGTTGTCCCTGCAGGACCGGGCTCAGGTCCGTGCCTTGCCAGTTTTCGGGAACGGCAACATCAGCGAGCCGGAGGAAGGTTTTGGGAAGATCGACGAGATTGGCAAGGGCCTGGGTGGTGCCGGTGGCCGGGAATCGGCCGGGGGACCACGCGAGGAGGGGAACGCGCTGAGCATCTTCGTAGGCCGGCAGGCCTTTGCCCCACAGACCATGGTGTCCATGCATCTCTCCATGGTCGGAGGTCCAGATCACGATCGTATTTTGGAGCTGCTCTGTTGCCTTGAGGGTTTCGAGTAGGGAGCCGAGACGATCATCCAGGAAAGCGATCATTCCCAACGTGGCCTGGAGTGCCGCCGATGCCTGGCGGTCCTTATCGGGTTCGCTATAGCAGGAAGGAACGGTTGCTTCCTTTCGAACGGCTCCCCCCAACCGGGAGGGCGCGGGCACGTCGTCGTTCAGGGGCCCGAAGTGCTTCTCATAGCACATCCGATAAATCGCTGGACGGTCATCGAATTCTCCCGGTTGATATCCGGTGAAGGGGGCCATGCGTGTGGTGTCCACGCGGCTATACCACGGTTCGGGACAGAGATGAGGTTCGTGAGGATCTTGAAAGCTGGTCCAACAAAACCACGGTTGTGTGGTGGATTGGCGTCGAAGAAAGGCCTTGGTTCGCTCGGTGACCCAGGTCGTGTCATGGTAGGCCTCGGGGATATTCCATGCTCCGCAAGCATGGTGGTCATAAGCGTTCCGCATTTGAGGGAACCAGTCCTGGTAATCAACGGATGCGTTCTCCAGAAAGACTCGGTAATGCATGGCGGGAATCTGGTTGGTCGTATGTCCCGTGCTCGCTTCAATCTCCTTGAAGCCTAGATAAGGTCCCCGCCACTGCCGAAAGAAACGGGAGTCGGGTTCCATGCCTTGATTAAGGTGGCGGGCCTCGTCGTCGCGCCGCACGAAATGGGTCTTTCCAAAGAGGGCGGTATGATAGCCTGCTTGACCCAGGATCTCGGGAAGCGTTGGACCTGGAAAAGGGTCGGGGGTCACTCCGATGGTGTAGGCACCGTGGGAAGAGGGATATCGCCCGGTGAGGAGAGAAACTCGGGTAGGCGTGCAAATCGGTGAGGGGCAATAGGCCCGGTCGAAGTGAATGCCTTCACGGCCCAGTCGGTCAAGGTGGGGCGTTTGGATGGCATTCACGCCTTTCAAACCCAAGTGATCGTAGCGCTGCTGGTCCGTGGTAATCAAAAGGATGTTGGGAGGGGCCATCGACCGACGAGGTTAAGGAAATCACGGGACGGGCGAAAGATTTGCTTTCGAGATCGACTCCATAACCTGGGGCGACATAAGTCAATCTGATGCGCCATGCTCTTTCCCTGAGTTCCGACCATTGGTTGCGGCAACGGGATCCGTATCTCGTGGGCGGTTCGTGTCGGTCTGCTCATGGGGTAACAAGGAGTCATAGGATTGAGGTGAAATGTCATGTTCACCAAGGTCGCTTTGCGCTAGCATCCTGTTCATGGGTCGACTGTTTTGCTCGATGGTCATCGCGGTATCAGGAATGTTGGGGGGACTGACCGTCCACGCGTCAAAGCCTGAGCGTCCCAACCTGATTTTGCTCTTTGCCGACGATCAGCGTCCGGACACGGTGGGTGCCTTCGGGAACCCTCACATCCATACTCCCCACCTCGACCGCTTGGTTGACCAGGGGATGCGATTCAATCGGAACTACTGTGCGGGTTCCTATAGTGGGGCGGTTTGTGTCGCGAGTCGAACCATGCTGATGACCGGACGGCATTGGATGAGGGTCGCCGACCGCAAGGACTGGAAGGGGTTGCCCCTTTTGCCGGAAGTCCTGGCCAAGGAGGGGTATCGAACGTTCATTACGGGCAAATGGCACAACGGCCAAAGGTCGCTACGACGGGCATTTCAGTCCGGCAAGAATGTCTTCATGGGAGGGATGTCCGATCATACCAAGGTGCCCTTGGTTGATCTCAAGCGGTCCGGAGAACTCGTCGATCCTCGAACTCCCCGAGGCTTTTCGAGTCAACTGTTTGCGGATGCCGCCGTTGAATTCCTGAAGGCTCAGACCGAATCGGATCAGCCCTTTTTTCTCTACGTCGCGTTTACGGCACCGCATGATCCGCGCAATCCCCCGCCGTCCTATCGGGAACGGTATTACCGGGACCGCCCCCCCATGCCGCCCAATTTTCTGCCGGCTCACCCGTTTGACAACGGGTTTGTCCGAGGGGTGGGGAGGGATGAGAGTTTGGCGCCGTGGCCACGTCCGGAAGAGATGATTCACGATCAGTTATGCGAGTATTACGGACTGATCACTCATCTGGATGATCAGGTGGGACGGATTCTTCATGCGATGCAACAACTTCCCAAGGTGAAGAAGACCTATCTGATATACACCGCCGACCATGGGCTCGCGATGGGGAGTCACGGCTTGCTCGGAAAACAGAACATTTACGAACATAGCGTTCGATCCCCCTTCATCGCGGTGGGGCCCGGCATTCAGGCGGGAACCCGTACGGAGGCATTGACGTATATCCATGACATCTATGCGACGTTTTGTGAGTTGGCGGGCGTCGATCTTCCTGCGGGAGTGGATTCTCGGAGTTTGGTTCCTCTCTGGAACGGAAAAACAGAGCGTGTGCGCCAGACGGCCTTTCTGCCCTTTCGCGATGTCATGCGTGGGATCACCGATGGTCGGTGGAAACTACATCGCTATCCGCATGTTAATCATACGCTCCTGTTTGATTTGCATGAAGATCCTCACGAAATGAATGATTTGGCGAATGTCCCTGGCCTTAAAGTGGTGAAGGAGCGTCTCATGCGCTCGCTCGAGGATTGGCAGGAGCGATTGGGCGATGGCCTTTCTTTGACCACCGATCAGCCCAAGCCTCTCGAGATGGACTTTTTGGGCTTTGAGCAGCGCTTGGATCGATGGCAGCCCAAGTGGATTCGGGACAAGTACTTTGGGGGGAGATCAGAATGAGGGTTGCTGAGAAAAGCGGGCCTCGTCCAGAGGGGAGACCAATTGGCTGGATCCTGGATTGGCCGTTGCGTGATTCCATCTGACAAGGGGTGAGAGTCCCAAATCGTTGTCGGTATCCGAATAAAGTCCGGGTCATCATTTTGAAAGCCAAGATCCTGATTCGAATCATCCCATTCTCGTTGGAGTCCTGGATTGCGTCGCTCTGCAGTGTGATGCTGATGGGGGTATCATGGCAGGCATGGAGTCAAGGGCAAGGGGGCAGTCGGCGCTCGCAGGGAAATCGTTACCAGAGTGTCTCCGAACAGATTTGGCGGCAGTTGGATCCGGAAGGAAGGGATGACGTCGGAGCCGATGATGCCCGCTCCCGGGTGGCCACTTGGTTTTCGAAGATGGATTACGGCGGAGCCGGTTCGATTACACAGAATGAGTTCCTGAATCGGTTCGCAAGAGTCATCGATGTTTCCCCATTTGCATCGAGGCGTCGGTTTGGGTTTTCTCCCAATCGCTACCTCGGGCTGTTTGTCGTGTTCGACGTCAACCAGGACCGACGGATCGACCGGGAGGAGTTTGACGCAGTGCTCCATCGCATCCTTGTTGATGTGACCGAGAGGGGGTCCAATCTCCTAGCCCGGCGTCGTTTCATCGAGCATTTCGATCAACTCATCCCCAAGACGAATCTTACGGGGATCGGGCAGATTCAGGATTCCACGCGTCCCGATGGGATTCCCGATGCGCCCGCATCGCCGGTTTACTCCGCTCGAGAATCGATGGAACGGACCGAACTGGTAGCCGGGTTCCATCTCGAGTTGGTTGCGGGGGAGCCGCTCATCGAGGATCCCATTGCGCTTAGTTTTGATCCCCTGGGGCGGCTTTACGTCGTCGAGTTGAGGAGTTTTATGCAGGACCTTCACGGTGCTGGAGAGCAGGAACCGATTTCGCGGATTTCGCTCCTGGAGGATCTCGATCAAGACGGGCGCTACGAGCGGGTGAGCCGGTTTCTCAATGGCTTGACGCTCCCGCGAGCCTGTCTTGCGATCGCGGATGGATTGCTCTTCGTCGCCCAGCATCAGCTCTATTTCGCGCGGGATGTCGACCGCGATGGCCAGGCCGATCAGGTGGCGTTGATCGATCCGGACTATGGACGGGGGAGCATTGAACATGCCCCCAATGGATTGATGTTGGGCTTGGATAACTGGATCTACAACGCCCGTTCGCCCTATCGATATCGTCGGGTGGGAGAGCGGTGGATTCGACAGGAGACGGAGTTCCGCGGTCAATGGGGAGTCACCCGCGACAACCAGGGGCGGCTCTTCTTCAACATCAACAACAGTCAGTTGCTGGGGGATATCACCCCCCCCAACTACATGGGGCGCAATCCCAATCACCCCACCCGGGCGGGACTGAACCTGTATGTGGCGACCGACCAACGGGTCTTTCCCCTGCGAATGAACACCGCTGTGAATCGTGGTTATTTGCCCGATGTTCTCGATGCGAAAGGACGGCTTCATGTGTTTGCCTCTTCCTGTAGCCCGGTCATCTATCGAGGAAATCAATATGGGGCTGACTTTCTTGGAAACGCCTTTGTCTGTGGGCCGGGCGCCAATCTGGTGAAACGAAACTTGATTCACCGCCATGGTCTGGAGTTGTCCTCGGCGTTTGCCTATCCAGACCGGGAATTCCTGGCATCGAGAGACGAGCGCTTTCGGCCGGTGGCCTTGGCCAATGGACCAGACGGCAATCTGTGGATGGTTGATATGTATCGTGGGGTCATCCAGCAAGGGCTCTACATGACCAAGTATTTGCGGGAAGAATCCAAACGTCGATCCCTGGATCAAGGGATTCACCTGGGCCGGATCTATCGGATCGTGAAATCAGTAGGTGAACCGTCACGCCCGGTGCGCTTGACGGACTCCTCTTCGGAGACACTCGCCCGCTTATTGAATCATCCCAACGGGTGGGTTCGTGACCAAGCCCAGCAGTTGCTCATCGAACAGAATGACCTTGGAGTGATTCCGGTCCTGCTGGATGAAGTTTGGCCGAGTGCGACCGAGGATGGAAAACTCCATGTTCTCTGGACGCTTGAGGGGGTGGGAAGAGTGTTGGTTGAGATGAGGGCCGAGCGTCCGAATGAGGATGGGTCGGGAGACCGTTGCCTCCGATTGCCCGAGGGAGGTGAGGTCCTGCTGGTCGGGAGCCCTTCGGGACAATGGGAACGGGTGTTCGAATTTGTCCTGGCCCAGATTCGTTCCAAGCCGCCAGGGGTGAGCTGTGCGGCGATTCGTGTCGCGGAATTGATGGCGCGCGGGAATACCGAGCGACAGATGCGGCTCTTGAATCGGCTTCACCAGCAAGCGGAGGCATTTGATGAGGAGAGTCGCTTTCAAGCCATCCTCAGTGCCGGGTCCCTTCCCAAACCAGCGGTGTTTTCAGTGATTTTTTCGCTTCTTGAAAAAGGGGTTCACGAGGCCTTGGCTCGGGAAGCGGCGTTGAGTGGGCTCCACGGTTGGGAACTTTCGTTTCTTCAAGCAATCGCCGGGGATGCACGATGGAGCCAACCGGGGCCTGGCCTTCGAACGATGGTTCATGGGTTGGCGGCTGCGGTCATCCGTGAGGGGGATTCAACCAAAGTGGCACTTCTGTTGGCGTTCTTGGCCGATCGCCAATCGAGAGACTCATGGATGGTCGGGAGTCTTCTTTCCGGGATTCAGAACGGGCTGACAGACGATGGTGGCGAACGCATGAATCTCGGGGACATCGCAGCGAATTGGGAGGGCATGCTGTCTCGTGCCTCCCACGCGGAAAAGGAGCAGTTGTCCGCCATCAAAGCTGGCCTGAGTGGGGCGGCCGGCGAGGGTCGTGAAGGACGCGATGTTGAGGGTGGGAATTCTGGAGCGTCAACGAGCCTCCACGACAACGAAGGCGAAACACTCTATGTTTCGATTTGCGCCGGTTGTCATGGCTTGAAAGGGGAAGGGGTTCGACCAATGGCTCCCCCATTGGCTCGATCGGAATGGGTCACGGAGAAGCCGGAGTGGCTGATTCAAATCATGCTCCACGGAATGCGGGGCCCGGTAGAGGTTGGGGGCCGGTCTTATCAAGTCCCGGATATCCTCCCTGAAATGCCGCCCTTGTCGGCTCTGAGCGACCGGCAGAT
>DEAY01000455.1:0-7670 GCA_002348345.1 Verrucomicrobia bacterium UBA2970 | reverse complement strand
CGGATGCCGTCGCTGCTCAACGCCAGAACACGGCCGAGAAGGACTTTCCCTGGACGGCGCCAGAATTACGCTCCATGCGCTAGTCGATTTATCTCATCTCTGAAGTGGAATTGTCCCAAGGTGGCGATCCGAACGGATGGAGCAGGGGAGAAAGGGAACTTTGCCGGACCGGGATTTGGTCGGAAGAGGAATGGGATCGACGCCAAATCGGGCTGAAAACTCACGAGGATTCAGCGACCGTGTCGATCGATTGGTGGATTTAAAGGGATCGGTTTTGGAGAGAAATGGGGCAGATGCAAGTCCTATACTCAACGGTTCTCATGCCCGCGGAACGAGCTGCTGAAGCGTTGCAGATTTTTCGTGACAGTCGGGATGGGAAACGTATAGTCGCCCTCCCTGAGCGACCCGTTCGTCTAGCGGTCCAGGACACCGCCCTTTCACGGCGGTAACACGGGTTCGAGTCCCGTACGGGTCGCCATTCCAAACTCACTTGGAACCTGTTGCCACCGCTCAAGTTTTTGGCCCAGGTTAAGTAAGAAGATCAACACCAAGAATAACACAAAACCTTCTCATTCAGCGTGGGCCAAAATTTGGAGGCTTTGCATAACCATTTCTTAAAAAAGTGTGAGGTCTGATCGTGTCTAGTACAAATGATGATATCTATTCCCCAACAACAGTTGTAATTAAACTGGATTACGTGACGAGTATTACTGCAACCTGCAAAGAGAAACGGTAGGGCGTCATGTTCGAAAACCAGGTGACCCCGGCAGAAAAGAGGCCGACAGCGGTCAATCCTTGAACCTCTTGACCAGCTGGCCCTGAGGCTGCTTAGACTTCAAATACGACCACCTCAGCGTGGTGGTTGGAACCGGGTATGAAGTCTCGTGCCAACGAATCAACGGGGCACGAAAACATCATCAATTTTTACTATTCCCCGGCACTCAGCTTGAAGTTTTTGAACTTGGCCCAGCGCGGTGCCTTTGGATCACCGTTGAGGGCGAAGAGACCGACTTTCACGGCATTGGGATCGCCTGGGAGGGTCGTTTCGCCGTGCGCGGTCCAGTCGTCTGCGTCGGGAGCCTTCACCATGGCCTTCACCTGATTGCCTGAAATCTCAAGACGCAGGTGCATTGGTCCCTCTCGGAAAGGGATCATCTTGACTAATTTGGGTTTCGCCGCACTCTCAAGAATCATCGTGCAGGACTGGCCGTTAATCAACTCACGGTCGAGCTTGATGTAGTTGTCGTCGTCCACGTAGAGCATCAAGCCCGCCTGTTCATACTTCTTCAGGGGGGTGAAATCGACGACCACTTCGACCGACGACTTCCCGGTGGGTAGGGGTCGCAGGAGGAGGTTCTTTGTGCCGTTGTTGGCGGTGCCCCAGATGTTTGAGGGTTGCGCAAGCAGCTCGACCTGTCCGTCTGCCAACCGCCACTCCTTGTGGTCCTCACGAACGAAACTCCACCCGTTGTCCAGCGTTTCTTTGAAGTCCGCTTTGTAGTCTTCCGCCAACGTCGGGGTGATGCTGATGAGTAGGAGGGCGGGAAGAACCAATTGTCGCATTTTCATCGAGCAGAGCTTCCCACGACCCGCCTTCCTTACGCAAGTTTGTTGTTCGCCATCGAAACGCCTCGTCGATAACGACACCGTGGTTCCGATGGGTAGTTTTCAACCCAGGATTCCCACGATCCATGGGGCGGTTGAACCTTCTTGCGTTGCCCGGGCAGTGGCTTGTTGAGATCGTCTCATCGGGACGGAGCGACGACGTGATCAGGAATCCGTGAGATCAGGGGATGCCAAGCTGTCATCAACGACCAGTCACTCGTCCCGGGGCAGTTGTCTTGGCGGCGTTCGCTTGGAAAGGATGGATTGACAAAGGATAGTCATAAAACCAGTAATTAGCGGTCTGTTTTTGTCGTTAAGATTTGCTAAAGCTTTTCCGGGGCGATTGCCCCTGGTGATTCGGATCTTGATTCGGACATTGAAGTTGATGATCGGTGATGAAACTTTGAAGCTGTCGGATGTTGTCATCGGCCGGTTAGCCGATGTCCGGCAATTTTTCTTGAGTGCGAGTGTCTCCGTTGTTCGGGGTTTCAGTTCGAATTCATCAACCATGAATTTCAGGATTGACCATCATTCGGTCTCGCCCTTTTTTGTGTGCCAATGTGGCCGTGGGTTGGTGGCAGGTTGCCTGGGAGTTGGCAAAACGATCTATAAGAGGTGTGAGGTGCAAGGAGTAGGTGTATTCACGCTGTTATTTTTTGCGGGCATTTTGCTCAGTCCGGCGCAGTCTTTTGGGGTGTCTTCTGACGGAGATTCTGAACTTTTTTATGAATTAGACCCTGTGGTGGTGACGGCGACCAGGACGGAAATATCGAGGTTTGAGGCTCCTTACACGGTGGACGTAATTGATCGGAAACAAATGAGGCGTCGGGCCTATCGATCGACGCCTCAAATGCTACGTGATGTTCCTGGGATCCTGATTCAGGAGACCTCTGTGGGGCAAGGTTCGCCTTTCATTCGAGGCTTTACGGGGTTCCGGAACGTTTTTTTGATCGATGGGATCCGCTTGAACAATTCTGTTTTCCGGGAGGGACCCAACCAGTATTGGAACACGGTTGATCCCTATTCCATCGAACGGTTGGAGGTGGTTAAAGGTCAAGGGGCCGTTCAGTTTGGTACTGATGCTGTGGGGGGGACGGTGAATGCGATTACAAAGGGATCGACCCTTGCGTCCTCTGATAAGGCGCAGAGAGGCGAGATCTTTTATCGAACGGCTTCCGCTGAAAATTCGCATGTTGGGAGAGCCGAGGCACAAATACGTTTTGCCCCCAGTCTCCGGGCATTTGCTGGCGGGACCGGCAAGCATTATGGCAACTTTGAGTCGGGTGGGGGGACACTGCGTAATACGGGCTATGACGAGTGGAACGGGGATATCAAACTTCAGTTTGAACCAGATGATAATTCCACGCTGACCTTCGCCTGCCAGCGTGTCCTCCAGAACAACGTGCCGCGGACGCACAGAACGATCGATGCGGTTCCCTATGCAGGGAGTCGTGTCGGAACCGATATTCGGTTTGATCTCGACCAAGAACGACAACTCGCATACGCCCAGTATCGCCGAACTCATATTGATGGGATGGTTGATTCGATTACATTCAGTGTCTCCTGGCATCAACAGGACGAAGTGCGAGATCGAATTCGGCTACCCAACGCCCCAGGGGGGGCACTGCGACATGACATCCAAGGTGTTGATATTGGAACCTTGGGGGTGTGGGCGCAATTGGAGAGTGAGACCAAGTGGGGCAATCTTCTCTATGGGATTGATTACTACCGTGACTTCGTCGAGTCCTTCTCCTCACGCAATGCGATTCAAGGGCCTGTGGGTGACGATTCTAACTATGATCTCGGGGGAATCTTCTTGCAGGACACGATCGTCATCAATGATCGATGGGAAACCGTTCTTGGTGCTCGGGGGACCTACGCCTATGCCAAGGCCGGCAGTGTTGCTGATTTGGTGAACGGGGGAGCGATGTCGGTTGATGAAGATTGGTCCTCTGTGGTTGGTTCCGCTCGTTTGCTTTATCGAGCCATTCCGAATCGTCTCAATTTGTTCTCGGGAGTTTCACAAGCCTTTCGGGCGCCGAATCTGTCCGATCTCACTCGATTTAATACCGCGCGTTCAGGGGAAACCGAAATACCGGCTACTGGGTTAGACCCTGAAAAGTTTGTCACGATGGAAATCGGTGCCAAGTGGATTGCAGAATCTCTTTCCACCGAGGTTGCTGGTTTCTATACGGATATTTCCGACCAGATTGTTCGCTTTCCTACTGGCGGATTCATTGACGGTGAACCCGCTGTGAGTCGGGACAACATTGGGGAAGGCTGGGTCAGTGGCGTGGAGTTCTCGCTGAGCTATCGATTGAATCGGGAGTGGATCTTTTTCGGCACCACGACCTTCCAGCAAGGGGAAATGGATGCCTTTCGTACATCGGCACCCATCATTAGTCGGGATTACTTATCGCGGACCATGCCATGGATGGGGCAGGTAGGGCTTCGCTGGACCGGCGGGAAGTTACCAGTATGGGGCGAGATCGCGGGCGTGTTTGCTGGAGATGCCGATAAGTTGTCTACTCGTGATATCCGGGACAGCCAAAGAATTCCTCCTGGAGGAACCCCGGGGTGGTCGGTGATCGACATTCGGCTAGGTTGGGCGGTCAATGATCATCTTCAACTAGTCGCTTCCCTCGACAATGTCAGCAATGAAGACTATCGGTTGCATGGATCAGGTCAGAATTCACCTGGCCGAAATTTAATTTTGAGTGCAACCGCAAGCTTTTAATGGGGCTTGGCCCTTTTTCATGACGGAGAAACTCGATTGGAATTGCCGGTTGAAGTCTTGCAAATTATGCCACGACGAATCTTTGATCTTGTAGAACTTTTGCTGTGCGTGATCATGGATTGAGCGTGGTTGAACGCCACCGAAATCAATTCCGAGTAGTCCTATGAGATGCCAAACTAGTTTTCCAAAGTTTAGGGCCACCTTGTTATCGTTTGTTTTGGTTTCGGCGCTGGAAGCCCAAGATCTGGTGCCGTCAAAACCATCAAATGCTTCTTTCAAGAAAGAACTCGCGCGCGCGATCGACCGCGGCAGCGATTTTCTTCTCCGAAACCAATCAGAGGATGGGACGTGGTCGGACTCTGATTACACGGCCGTCACCTCGTTGGCACTGGTGGCACTCCAGGGTGATCCGGAAGAACATCATGCGGCAAGGAAGGCACCGTTTCTGTACAAAGGGTATCAATACCTCATGAGTTCGGTGCAACCTAATGGAGGGTTGTATCGCATCAATACCCTCATGAACTACAACACGTCGGTTTCGCTGATGGCTCTCCTCGCGGCGAACAATCCAGACTATCATGACAAGATCCGGAACGCACGGCGTTGGATCATCCAGGGGCAACAGGACTTTGGCGCGCCGGGTAAGGGAGATCACGCATTGGATGGCGGTTTTGGCTATGGCGATGGCTCTCAAAAGGCGGATATGTCGAACACGGTGCTCGCGCTTGAGGCGCTGTATTACTCGAAGCATTTGATTGAGGACTCGGGGGCGTCCAAGGAAGATGATCTGGATTGGAACGCGGCAATTGAGTTCTTAGAGCGATGCCAGAATCTACCCGGCAGCAATCCACAACCATGGGCTTCCGATGATGACGGGAACCGGGGTGGTTTTGTCTATAACACTGATAGTAGTAAGGCGGGCGAGGTCAGGTTGCCGGATGGTCGAATCGCTTTGCGGTCTTATGGCAGTATTTCGTATGCGGGGATGTTGAGCTACATCTATGCTGAAATGGACCCTGAGGATTCGAGGGTAGGGGCCGTGCGAGAGTGGTTGGAGAACAACTATACGCTGGATGAGAATCCAGGCATGGGGATGCAGGGGCTTTACTACTACTACTATACGATGTCGAAGGCTTTGAGCCTGGCCGGAGTTCAGGAACTGAAGACAAAGGAGGGAAGGCGTGTGGATTGGGCCGAAGAGCTTGCCCTTAAGATGCTCGACTTGCAACGCCAGGATGGATCCTGGTTCAACGATACGGCCCGATGGTGGGAAAAAGACCCCGCTTTGGTGACAGCCTATGCGTTGCTGACCTTGCAAAACCTCTATCGAGTTCTTTAGGTTCAGCGGAAGACAGTTCCGATAACAGAAAACGGGATCATGAAGAGGTTGGTCGCGCGATGTGCCAAGGGAAAAGATGGCAGGAAATTCTCGGGCAGATTTGTTTAAGTTGGCTGGTTCAAGAGAATTTGTGCCAGCAATGGTGACTGCGGAACTTTAATGATTGAGCCGTGGTTCGCCAGAGGCTTCAGCAAAAAAAAACGGGATACGACATCTCATCGTATCCCGCCAAAGTGTTTTGATCCGGTCGCCTGATTCGTCCGATGACGATGACGCGGGCTCAATTCAACCTAGGGAGTGGGAGGGCTGGGTTGCGTCACTTTGCCATAGGGTTTCCAAAGTCGGCTCTGTGATTTCTGGTAGCCGTATTCGATAAACTTTTGCTTGGTCCAGGTTTCGACCCGGGCATCTCCCATGAGGATGTTTCCAAGGCCTATCCCCTCCCGCTTGGCACTTCCGCCTTTGACCCCAAAGCCGTTCCCTTTTCCTTTGTGTCGGGTGGCCAACACATCCCACTGATTGGGCCAGATATGCCCATCGTTCAGAGGAGCGTCAAGGGCCTCTTCCATGAAGGTGAAGGATTTCTGAGGTTCGACCCAGGCGGTCATCTTGGCGCTGTAGCCGGGGTTACGGTCGTCCGTGCCGGGACCGCTGATGGCATAGCTAAAGTCGCGGCGGTCCGACCAGGTTCCAGGGCGCTTCAAGAGTCGGCGATCCGTGGGGCAGAGATAGATTTTCCTGATGCCAAGATACTGCCACAGCTGGCCCTCCTCGAGGTTTCTGTTGTTGCCTTTGTCCAGCCAGTCCTGCATGTGGGGAAGCTTTTCCTCGTTGTCGTCGACAAAATACATCACGGCTAAACCAAACTGGCGCATGTTGCTGAGACAACCGGTGAGGCGGGCCTTCTCCTTGACTTGACCAAGAACGGGCAGGAGCATGCTGGCAAGAATCGCAATAATGGCGATGACGACCAAGAGTTCGATCAGGGTAAAACCTGATCTAAGGTTTTTAGTTTTCATGGGAAGAAGTGGTAGCATGAATAGCGTGGGTGAGTGCCATGGGGATGTCAATCATTGGTTTTGAGCGTGATGAAACATTTAATGGAATGAACGGGGTCTTTTGGGTGTGAATTGTTCTGGCCGACTGACCATCGATTGGGGGCTTCGTGACGTTAAGTCAGAATCGGTGTGATGACCTTCCCGCCGACATCGGTTAGTCGGTAATCGCGCCCCTGGAAGCGGTAGGTCAGCGCTTCATGGTTTAGTCCGAGTTGGTGGAGAATGGTGGCGTGTAAATCCGGCAGGGAGACCGGGTTCTCGATGGCATGGTAACCAAACTCGTCGGTCGCCCCGTAAACCGTTCCTCCTCGAATGCCGCCTCCTGCCATCCACATGGTGAATCCTCGGGCATGGTGATCCCGCCCTTTTCCCTGTTCGGCGGTTGGGCTACGGCCAAATTCCCCTCCCCAGAGGACGAGCGTGCTCTCGAGAAGCCCTTGTTGGTCGAGGTCTTTCAGCAGGGCCGCGATCGGGCGGTCGGTTTCTCGGCAGTGGAGCCGATGGTTGGTTTCCAGATCATCATGGGCATCCCAGGCCCGCGGGCCTTCGTTGCCTCCGCTGTAGAGTTGAATGAAGCGGACGCCTCGTTGCACGAGCCGTCGGGCGAGGAGGCAGTTTCGACCAAAGTGGCGGGTGACCGGCGAGTCGAGGCCGTAGGCCTCCCGAACGGATTGGGGTTCCTTGGAGAGATCAACGGCCTCAGGCGCGGCGGACTGCATCCGGTAGGCGAGTTCATACGATCGGATACGGGACTCAAGCGCTTCTTCGGCGGGGTTCGCGTTGGCATAATCACGATTCCATTTCTGGAGAAGGTTTAACTGGTTTTGTTGCTACTGGGCGCTGATCGAAGGGGATCGCTGCAGGTAGGGGATCGGTTCGCCCGAAAGACGAAGGGGGACAGCCTGAAGCCTGGCGGGCAGGAAGCCTGCAC